>NZ_JBMOWO010000027.1:0-63809 GCF_049310525.1 Pseudomonas sp. GZD-222 | reverse complement strand
GGGGCAAGCCCGCTCCCACAGAGTTATACACAACCCCTGTGGGAGCGGGCTTGCCCCGCGATCAACATTTTCAGTACCAGCGCGCCTCACCCGGCGGACGCTTCTTGAAGCGCTTCATGCTCCACATGTACTGACTTGGATACGCCCGCACATAGCGCTCGACCACCTGGCTCATGGCCGCTGCCGAGGTTTCGGTGTCTTCGCTGTACATGGCTTCGGGCGCCGCTTCGAGAATCACCTTGAAGCCGGAACCGTCGGGCAAACGCAGGGCATGCAGGAACACCCCGACTGCCTTGCCGCCAGCGAGCATGTTCGGCACGAATTTGCTGGTCAGCGCCTTGGTGGCGAAAAACGGCACGAAGATCCCCGCCGACTCGGCCGGCTCCGGGTCTGCCGGAATACCCACCTGCCCACCTTTGCGCACTTCCTTGATGATGCTCAGGATGCCTTCCTTGGTGGAAGCCGCTACGCGGTTACCCAGCTGCACGCGCTGTTCGCGCAACAGGTCATCAACCGCCTTGAGCTTGGGCGGACGGTAAAAAATGATCGGTTTGCACTGGTTGCAATAAAAGTGATTGAGCACTTCCCAGTTGCCCAGGTGGCTGGTGATGCCGACCACGCCCTTGCCCGAAGCCAAGGCAGCCTGCAGGACTTCCAGCCCTTCAACCTCGCGAACCAGTTCCAGTGAACGCTGGGCAGGCCAGATCCAGGCACAGGCGCTTTCGGTGAACGACTTGCCGATATCCATCAAGGTACGACCTACCAACTGCTCACGTTCTGCCGGGTCCATCTCCGGAAAACACTTGGCCAGGTTGATGCGCACCACCTCGCGCGAACTGTTCGGCAGCTTCCACATCAGCCAGCCGATGGCTGCGCCGACCCGCTGTACCGCGCCCCAGGGGAGCTTGGCAAACAACCGCAACGCCCCGACCATCAAGGCGCCCTTGAATTTATCCACAGGCTGGTTCCTCTTTCTGCAAGCCGACCATTGTACCCCTCAGCGCAGCAGCGCGGCGTAGCGATCACAATCGGTGGTGTGGTCCATGACCATGCCAGTGGCCTGCATGAAGGCATAGCAAATGGTCGGGCCGACAAAGGTGAAGCCGGCTTTCTGCAAGGCCTTGCTCATGGCTTTGGCTTCATCGGTAACGGCCGGTACCTCACTGCGCAGGCTGAAATGGTTGATCTTCGGCGCACCGCCGACAAACGACCACAGCCAATCGGCAGGGTTCTCCAGCGCCAGCCAGGCCTTGGCATTGCGCCGCGCGGCATTGAGCTTGAGGCGGTTGCGGATGATGCCGGGATCGAGCATGCGCTCCTCGATTTCCTCGTCGCTCATCTGTGCCAGACGCTGCGGATCAAAGCCGAACAGCACCTCGCGGTAGCGTTCACGCTTTTTCAGTACGGTGATCCACGACAGGCCGGCCTGGAAGCCTTCGAGCAGCAACATCTCGAACAACTGCCCCGGATCACGCTGCGGCGTGCCCCATTCCTGATCGTGATACGCCTGGTAAAGCGGATCGTCGGTACACCAAAAGCAACGTGGCATAAAGCTCCAAGGGTAGAGGCTCGGGCGAATCGGGTTATACTCCCGCTCTTTATATTCGCAGCCCTAGAAACAGGTGAATTTCGTGAGCCAGCCTACGCCAGCCGTGCGTACCTTCCAAGACTTGATCCTCGCCCTGCAGAACTACTGGGCCGAGCAAGGTTGTGTGGTGCTTCAGCCCTACGATATGGAAGTAGGCGCCGGCACTTTCCATACCGCCACGTTCCTGCGCGCCGTCGGCCCGGAAATCTGGAACGCCGCCTACGTACAGCCGAGCCGTCGCCCGGCTGACGGTCGCTATGGCGAAAACCCCAACCGTCTGCAGCATTACTACCAGTTCCAGGTGGTGCTCAAGCCGAACCCGGCGAACTTCCAGGAACTGTACCTGGGCTCGCTGAAGGCCATCGGCCTTGACCCGCTGGTACACGACATCCGTTTTGTCGAAGACAACTGGGAATCGCCGACCCTCGGCGCCTGGGGTCTGGGCTGGGAAATCTGGCTCAACGGCATGGAAGTCACTCAGTTCACCTACTTCCAGCAAGTAGGCGGAATCGAGTGCATGCCGGTTACCGGTGAAATCACCTATGGCCTGGAGCGTCTGGCCATGTACCTGCAGGGCGTCGACTCGGTCTACGACCTGGTCTGGACCGACGGTCCGTTCGGCAAGGTGACCTACGGCGACGTGTTCCACCAGAACGAGGTGGAGCAGTCGACCTACAACTTCGAACACGCCAACGTCGAGAAACTGTTCGAACTGTTCGACTTCTATGAAAGCGAAGCGAACCGCCTGATCGAGCTGGAGCTGCCGCTGCCGACCTACGAAATGGTCCTCAAGGCCTCGCATACCTTCAACCTGCTCGACGCCCGCCGTGCCATCTCGGTAACCGCGCGCCAGCAGTACATTCTGCGCGTACGCACCCTGGCCCGGGCGGTGGCGCAAAGCTACCTGCAAGCCCGCGCCAAGCTGGGCTTCCCGATGGCGACCCCTGAATTGCGTGATGAAGCATTGGCCAAGCTGGAGGCTGCACAATGAGTGCTCAAGATTTCCTGGTTGAACTGGGCACCGAAGAACTGCCGCCCAAGGCCCTGAGCGCCCTGGCTGACGCTTTTCTCGCCGGTATCGAGAAAGGCCTGCAGGCCGCTGGCCTGAACTACACCGGCAAGCAGGTCTACGCTGCGCCGCGCCGTCTGGCGGTGCTGATCCGTCAACTGGATACCCAGCAGCCGGACCGCAGCATCAACGTCGACGGCCCGCCCCGTCAGGCTGCTTTCGACGCCGAAGGCAACCCGACCCAGGCTGCCCTGGGCTTTGCCAAGAAGTGCGGCGTAGAGCTGGCGGAAATCGACCAGAGCGGCGCCAAGCTGCGCTTCTCCCAGCACATCCCGGGCAAGGCCACCGCCAGCCTGCTGCCGACCATCGTCGAAGACTCGCTGAACGATCTGCCGATCCCGAAACGCATGCGTTGGGGTGCGCGCAAGGAAGAGTTCGTGCGTCCGACCCAATGGTTGGTGATGCTGCTGGGCGACGACGTCGTCGACTGCACCATCCTCGCCCAGAAGGCCGGTCGTGATTCCCGTGGCCACCGCTTCCATCACCCGGAAGACGTGCGCATCAGCGCCCCGGCGAACTACCTGGAAGACCTGCGCAAAGCCTACGTGCTGGCCGATTTCGCCGAGCGTCGCGAGCTGATCAGCAAGCGTACCGCCGAACTCGCCATGCAGCAGGAAGGCACCGCCATCGTGCCGCCGGCGCTGCTCGATGAAGTGACCGCGCTGGTCGAGTGGCCGGTGCCGCTGGTCTGCTCGTTCGAGGAGCGTTTCCTCGACGTGCCGCAAGAAGCCCTGATCACCACCATGCAGGACAACCAGAAGTACTTCTGCCTGCTGGACGTCGACGGCAAGCTGCTGCCGCGCTTCATCACCGTGGCCAACGTCGAAAGCCGCGATCCGAAGCAGATCATCGAAGGTAACGAGAAGGTCGTGCGCCCACGCCTGACCGACGCCGAGTTCTTCTTCAAGCAAGACAAGAAGCAGCCTCTGGAAAGCTTCAACGAACGCCTCAAGAACGTGGTGTTCCAGGCTCAACTGGGCAGCGTTTTCGACAAGGCCGAGCGCGTTGCCAAGCTGGCCGCGTTCATTGCCCAGCGCATCGGCGGCGACGCCCAGCGCGCAGCCCGCGCCGGCCTGCTGTCCAAGTGCGACCTGGCGACCGAGATGGTCGGTGAATTCCCTGAGATGCAGGGTGTTGCCGGCTACTACTACGCCCTCAACGATGGCGAAGCCGAAGACGTCGCCCTGGCCCTGAACGAGCAGTACATGCCGCGCGGTGCCGGTGCCGAACTGCCGTCGACCCTGACTGGCGCGGCCGTGGCCATCGCCGACAAGCTCGACACCCTGGTCGGTATCTTCGGTATCGGCATGCTCCCGACCGGCAGCAAAGACCCTTATGCCCTGCGTCGTGCAGCGCTGGGCGTACTGCGTATCCTGATCGAGAAGCAGCTGGACCTGGACCTGAACGAAGCGGTGAGCTTCGCCGTCACCCAGTTCGGTAGCAACGTCAAGGCTGCCGGCCTGGCCGAGCAGGTACAGGAGTTTGTCTTCGACCGTCTGCGTGCCCGTTACGAAGACGAAGGCATCGACGTCGCCACCTACCTGTCGGTACGAGCACTGAAGCCGGGTTCGGCACTCGACTTCGACCAGCGCGTACAGGCCGTACAAGCCTTCCGTCAGTTGCCTGAAGCCGCCGCCCTGGCCGCGGTGAACAAGCGTGTGTCGAACCTGCTGAGCAAGGCCGAAGGCGCGGTAGCAGCCACGGTCGAGCCGAAGTACTTCGACAATGCCAACGAGTTCTCCCTGTACTCGGCCATCCAGCAAGCCGATCAGGCTGTGCAACCAATGGCAGCGGCGCGTCAGTACAGCGAATCGCTGGCACGTCTGGCAGCCCTGCGTGAACCGGTCGACGCCTTCTTCGAGGCGGTGATGGTCAACGCCGAAGACGCCAATGTGCGGGCCAACCGTTATGCCCTGCTCAGCCGCCTGCGCGGTCTGTTCCTGGGCGTGGCCGACATTTCGCTGCTGGGGTAAGTCTTGAAACTGCTGATTCTCGATCGTGACGGGGTGATCAACCAGGACTCCGACGCCTACATCAAGTCGCTGGAAGAATGGCTACCCATCCCCGGTTCGATTGAGGCCATCGCGCAGTTGAGCAAGGCCGGCTGGACGGTGGCGGTTGCCACCAACCAGTCCGGTATTGCTCGTGGCTACTACGACCTGGCTACCCTCGAGGCCATGCATGCGCGCCTGCGCATGCTGGTGGCCGAGCAGGGTGGCGAGGTTGGCCTGATCGTTTATTGCCCCCATGGCCCGGATGAGGGTTGCGCTTGCCGCAAACCCAAACCAGGAATGCTCATCACCATTGCCGCGCATTACCATGTGAATCTGGCCGGTGTGTGGTTTGTCGGTGATAGTAAGGGTGACCTGGAGGCCGCATTGACCGTCGATGCTCAACCGATTCTGGTAAAAACCGGAAAAGGCGAGAAGACCCTGAGCAAGGGAATTCCCGAGGGAACGTTGATTTTCGATGATCTGGCAGCCATCGCCAGAGAACTTATCCACAAATAGCGCGTCTGCGAACCAGGCGCACTTTTACTAGGCGGGCAAGCCCGCAACGGTACATGCCGCTATGTCGATCCTGCAGGCGATCAGAATTTTTCTTTTTTACCTGCTGCTGGGTACCAGCTCCTTGCTGTGGTGCACCCTGAGCTTTTTTATCGCGCCGTTTCTGCCATTCAGCGCCCGTTATCGCTTCATCAACGTCTACTGGTGCCGCTTCGCGCTGGTACTGGTGCGGATTTTCCTGAACATCAAGGTCAAGGTCAGCGGGGCGGAAAACATTCCCAAGCAACCCTGCGTGATCCTGTCCAATCACCAGAGCACCTGGGAAACCTTCTTCCTCTCGGCGTACTTTTCGCCGTTGAGCCAGGTACTCAAACGTGAACTGCTGTACGTGCCGTTCTTCGGCTGGGCCATGGCCATGCTGCGGCCGATCGCCATTAACCGTGACAACCCCAAGGCTGCGCTCAAGCAGGTAGCCAGCGAAGGCGACAAGCTGCTCAAGGATGGCGTCTGGGTACTGATCTTCCCAGAGGGCACCCGTGTTCCATTCGGCCAGATCGGCAAGTTCTCCCGCGGCGGTACCGCCCTGGCGGTGAATGCCGGCCTGCCAGTCCTGCCAATCGCCCACAACGCTGGCAAGTTCTGGCCCAAGCAGGGCTGGAACAAACGCGCCGGTACCATCGAGGTGGTGATCGGTGCGCCGATGTACGCTGAGGGCACTGGACCACGCGCGATTGCCGAGCTCAACGACCGGGCGGCAGCCTGGAACGAACAGGCTCAGCGCGACATGGGTTCACTGCCTGCGCAAGCCCCGAACGCCGCACAGGGCGTTGCCTGACGATCTGTGGATAACTTGTGTACAGTATTTGGATCTTTCGCTTAAAAATTCGCTAAGTTATTAATTTACTTACTTATTTCTCTGTATGACTGTTTTCTGAAAATCGTGCATAAGTTTTTCCGCGGCATAAAAAAACCGGCACTTACGCCGGTTTTTTTGTACCTGTGGAAATCAGACCTTATCGATGTCCACATCACGGGTTTCTTTCAGGCAGAACAGCCCGACCACAAGGCTGATACCGGTGATCAGCACCGGATACCACAGCCCGTAGAAGATGTCGCCGGTGTACACCACAAGAGCGAACGACACTGTCGGCAGGAAGCCACCGAACCAGCCGTTACCGATGTGATAGGGCAGTGACATCGAGGTGTAGCGGATCCGGGTCGGGAACAGCTCGACCATCACCGCCGCCAGCGGGCCATAGGTCATGGTCGCGATCAGGATCATCGCCACGATCAGCACCACCACCATGGTTTCGTTGACGCTGGCAGGATCCGCCTTGGCCGGGTAACCGGCCTTTTCGATCGCAGCCCGCAGCGCCACTTCATCGAAGCCGTTGATACGCTGGTCACCGACGGTCACCACCACTTCGCTACCGGCAGCCGCAGATTCAGAGCTGTAAGGCAGGCCTTGCTTGACCAGGAAGGTCTTGGCCTTGTCGCACGGACTGTCGAAGCGCGCCTTGCCGACCGGGTCGAACTGGAAGGTGCAGCTTTGTGGATCGGCCATGACCACAATTGGCGATTGCCGGCTGGCGGCGTCGATTTGCGGGTTGGCGTAATGGCTGAGGGCTTTGAACAGCGGGAAGTAGAGCAGGGTGGCCAGCAGCAGGCCGAGCATCAGGATCGGCTTGCGGCCAATGCGGTCCGACAGCCAGCCGAAGAACACGAAGAACGGCGCGCCAATCACCACGCTGATAATCAGCAGGGTATTAGCCTGGGCCGGGTCCATCTTGAGCATCTGGGTCAGGAAGAACAGCACGTAGAACTGCGCGGTATAGAAGGTCACCGCTTGCCCTGCGTTAATGCTGAACAGGGCGGTGAGGACGATCTTGAGGTTGGCCCAGGAACCGAAGGACTCACGGATCGGCGCTTTACTGGTTTTGCCCTGGGCCTTCATTTTCACGAAGGCAGGCGATTCATGCATGCTCATGCGAATCCAGGTGGAGATCGCCAGCAGCACAATCGACAGCAGGAACGGCAGGCGCCAGCCCCAGACTTCGAACTGGTCACCACTGATGTAGCGGCTGCCCAGCACCACCAGCAGCGACAACAGCAAACCCAGTGTCGCCGTCGACTGGATGAAGCCGGTATGGAAGCCGCGCTTGCCCGGTGGCGCATGCTCGGCCACATAGGTTGCCGCGCCGCCGTACTCGCCGCCCAGCGCCAGACCCTGAAGCATGCGCAGGATCACCAGAATGATCGGTGCGGCGATCCCAATGCTGGCGTAAGTCGGCAGCAGGCCGACCGCAAAGGTCGACAAGCCCATCAGCACGATGGTCACCAGGAAGGTGTACTTACGGCCGATCATGTCCCCCAGGCGACCGAACACCAGTGCACCGAAGGGCCGCACCAGGAAGCCTGCGGCAAAGGCCATCAAGGCGAAGATAAAGGCAGTGGTGTCGTTCACCCCGGCAAAGAACTGCTTGCTGATGACCGCGGCCAGTGCCCCGTAAAGAAAAAAGTCATACCACTCGAAGACCGTCCCGAGGGATGAGGCGAAAATGATCTTGCGCTCTTCACGGCGACTGTTGCTGACCGTAGCGGCGCCCTGCTCCTGAATGTAATCCGACATCGTTGCTGTCCTCGGCCTCAAGGCCCCAGTGATTATTCTTGTTGTTCCACTGTCGACGCCGGCAGACCGCGTCCGGCGTCGTTGTTGCTACGCACCCTGGTCAGGGCGTCGGTATTGCGCTTTCTTCATCGGTCCGAGCTGTGGATAACATCCCCCGGGTAATCAGTTGTGCCGCCTTTTCGGCAATCATCAAGGTTGGTGAGCAGGTATTGCCGGAGACAATTTGCGGCATGATCGAGGCATCAGCGATGCGCAGCCCCGGCACGCCATGCACGCGCAACTGGTCGTCGACCACATCCAGCGGGCCATTGCCCATCCGGCAGGTTCCGACCGGATGGAAAATCGTGGTGCCGATCTGGCCGGCGGCTTCGTGCAGTTGTTCTTCGCTTTGCAGGTCTGGCCCGGGCAGGTATTCGCGCGGGCTGAACGCCGCCAGGGCAGGGGCCTGGACAATCTTGCGGGTGATGCGAATGGCCTGCGCGGCAACGCGCAAGTCTTCCGGGTCGCTCAGGTAGTTGGGATCGATCAGCGGCGCATCGTCCGGATTGGCCGAGCGGATGTCGATGCGGCCTCGGCTCGCCGGGCGCAGGTTGCACACAGAAGCGGTAAAAGCCGGGAAGCGGTGCAGCGGTTCACCGAAGCGCTCAAGCGATAGCGGCTGCACATGGTATTGCAGATTGGCTGAAGCCTGCTCCGGTCCGGAACGGACAAACGCGCCCAGCTGACTCGGGGCCATGGCCAGCGGGCCGCTGCGGTCATACAGATAGCGCAGCCCCATGCCCAGCTTGCCCCAGGCACTATTGGCGACCTGGTTGAGCGTGCGCGCACCGCTGACCTGGTAGATCAGGCGCAGTTGCAAGTGATCCTGCAGGTTACCGCCAACCCCCGGCAACTCGTGACGGACAGTTAACCCCAGGCTTTCCAGCAAACCACGCGGGCCAATTCCGGAGCGTTGCAGGATACCGGGCGAGCCGACGGAACCTGCGCAGAGGATGATCTCGCGGCGGGCGCTGAAGTCCTGCCAGCTGCCTTGCCAACGCGCTCTTACCGCCGAGGCGCGACCGCCATCGAGGATCACCTGGTCGACCAGCACATCGGTCAGTACGGTCAGGTTAGGGCGCTTGAGTACGGGACGAAGAAAGGCCTTGGACGAATTCCAGCGAATCCCGGAGCGCTGGTTGACCTGAAAGTATCCACAGCCCTGGTTATCGCCGCCGTTGAAGTCGGGCACGCTGTCGATGCCGCTCTGTGCGGCGGCTTCGCGGAAAGCATCGAGGATCGGCCACGAATAACGTTGCTGTTCAACCCGCCACTCGCCTTCATTGCCGTGCGCATCACTGGCACCGGCAAAATGGTTTTCGCTAGCCTTGAACAGCGGCAACACGTCTTTCCAGGCCCAACCGGCGTTGCCTTGCTCGGCCCAGCGGTCATAGTCACCGGCCTGGCCACGCATATAGATCATGCCGTTGATAGAGGAGCAGCCGCCGAGCACCTTGCCCCGTGGATAACCCAGGGCACGGCCTTGCAGGCCAGGCTGGGCTTCGGTCTTGAAGCACCAGTCGGTACGCGGGTTACCGATGCAATACAGGTAACCCACCGGAATATGAATCCAGGGATAGTTGTCTTTGCCGCCCGCTTCGAGCAACAACACCCGACAGCCAGGATCGGCAGACAAACGATTGGCCAGAAGGCATCCGGCAGGACCGGCACCGACCACCACATAGTCGTAGACAGGATCGGCTGATGGCATGGGCAACCTCGCGCCTGATTATTATTCTTGTCCTGGTCCATGTTATTGATTAATTTCGAGATGAAAACGTTAGATTTCACTCAAGTGCTGTGCGTTTTAACACAACGTCTGTGAACACCCGATTCACAAGGAAAAGCATGTTCGACTGGAATGATCTGCGGTTTTTTCTCGAGTTGCAGCGTAGCGGTCGCCTGCTGACTGCGGCCAAGCGACTCAACACTACCCACAGCACCGTGGCCCGGCATATCGACAATATCGAGCAGAGCCTGGGCACCGCCTTGTTCGTCCAGCACGCTCAGGGCTACGAACTGACACCCTCCGGCCAGGCCTTGCTCAAACATGCCGAAGCGATGGAAAACGTCGCCCTGCTGGCCCAGGAAGAAATCACCCAGGCCATCACGCCGTTAGGCAAGATCCGCCTGGGCGTCACCGAAGGCATCGGCATCATGTTCTTCACCCCGCGCATGGGCAGCCTGTTCGAGCGCTATCCAGGACTGGAAGTGGAACTGGTCGCCGTGCCGCGCTTTGTCAGCATCCTCAACCGTGAGGCAGAAATCAGCATTCACCTTGAGCGGCCCAATGCCGATCTGCTGATCACCCGTAAGCTCACCGACTACCGCCTGGCGCTGTACGCCAGTCCCGAGTATCTGGCCCAGGCGCCAGCACTGCATCACCGCGAGGACCTGGCCAAGCACAGCTGGATCGGCTACGTCGACGACCTGCTGTTCAGTCAGGAACTGTTGTTTCTCAACAGCTTCTGCCGGGCCCCGAATGTGGTGTTTCGCAGCACCAGCGTAATAGCCCAGCAACAAGCGGCCCGTGCAGGACTGGGTATTGCCGTGCTGCCCAACTACATGGCCCGGCATGATCCGGCGCTGGTTCGGGTACTGCCCAGTGAAACCATCCAGCGCAGCTACTGGATCTGCACCCGCCGCGAACTGCACAAGTCAGTCCGTTTGCGGGTGGTCTGGGATTTTCTCCTGGCGCTGTGCGCGCAGGAGCAGGAAGCGTTGCTGGCGGAGTAGGGCTCAACCGCCAAGTGTCTTCACCACCAGCAGCACTGCGGCACAGATCCCGACGACGGCGAACAGCTGCTGCAACCGCGGACCGGCCAGGTGATGGGCAAATTGCCGGGCTATCAACAACCCCACTACAGCACCGCCGGCAAAGGGTGCGCCTACGGCCCAATGCATGACCCCGCCGACGCTGGCGCTGACTACGCTACCGGTGGAGACCAGCGCAATCACTGCCAGCGAAGTGGCGACGATGCTTTTTATGTCCAGGTTGGTGTAGCGACTCAATGCCGGGATGATCACAAAACCACCGCCGACACCGAGCAAGCCCGAAAGCATTCCCGACAACACTCCGGTGAACGCCAGAGCGCGGGCGCAGGGCAGGGTCCAGCGCAGGCGCCCTTGCAAGGGGTTGAGCACACACGGCATGACCGTGCGTTTGCCCAGCGGAGGCTCGCCGCGCAGCTCGCGACGCGCCTTGAGCAGCATGCGCCCGCAGGCATACACCAGCACCAAAGCGAAGGTCAGGGCCAGCGGTGCGTTGGGAAGCTGATGCGCCAGCGTCAGTCCAAGCGGCGCCGCAGCGATACCGATCACCGCAACAAACACGGCAGCCCGATAACGCACCACTCCTTGGCGCAACCCCAACAGCGCACCGACAGCCGCCGCCATCCCCACGGCAAGCAGACCAACCGGCGCAGCCTCGACCATCGACAGGCCAAGGCCGAAGACCAATAGTGGCACGGCCAGAATGCCGCCTCCCGCGCCGGTCAACGCCAGTACTGCACCAATGATCGCACCCAGCCCTGCAGCAATGAATGGCTGTTCGATCACTGCCTGACCTCAACTGCTGCTTGGGGTTTGGCCAGCCACTCGCGGCCCTTGAGCATGCAGCGCCAGTACAGCGGCGGCAGGATCTGCGCTTTGAGAAGCCAGGCCAGGCGGGTAGGGCGGCGACCATCGAGCAGCCAGCGTGGAAAGCTCGGCGCCAGCTTGCCGCCATAGGTGAACTCGGCGAGCACGATCTTGCCGCGCTCGACGGTCAGCGGGCAGGAGCCATAACCATCGTAGTGTGCCAGCTTCGGCAAACGACCAAGCGCGACCAGCAGGTTGTTGGCCACCACCGGCGCTTGCTTGCGCGCAGCTGCTGCGGTCTTGGCGTTAGTGGTGTTGATGCCATCACCCAAGGCGTGGATGTTGGTGAACTGACGATGACGCAGCGTCGCCGGGTCGACATCAATCCAGCCGGCAGCATCGGCCAGGGGGCTGTTGCGGATGAAGTCAGGAGCTACTTGTGGCGGAACCACATGCAGCATGTCGAACGGTTGCACACAGGTTTCGCTGCTGCCATCGGGCAAGGTTCGAACAAAGGTCGCCCGCTTGCCCGGACCATCAACTGCAACCAGGCGATGGGAGTACTGGAGGTCCACGGCGTACTTGTCGATGTACTCCATCAGCGCGGGGACATAGTCCGCCACCCCGAACAGCACTGCACCCGCATTGAAGAACTGCGCCTGGATGTTGCCCAGGCGGCCATTGCGCAACCAGTGATCGCACGACAGGTACAAGGCTTTCTGCGGTGCACCTGCACATTTGATCGGCATTGGCGGTTGGCTGAACAGCGCGCGGCCCTCGCGAAGGTTCTGCACCAACTGCCAGGTGTACGGGGCCAGATCATAGCGATAGTTGGAGGTTACGCCATTGCGGCCCAGGGTTTCGCTAAGGCCGTCGATGGCTTCCCAGTCAAGCTTGAGTCCGGGGCACACCACCAATTGCTCGTAGCTCATCACCCGTCCGTCGTTCAACGTCACGGCCTGCGCCTGAGGATCAAAGCTTTCAACCCTGGCCTTGATCCAGCGCACACCGGCAGGGATGGTCGCCTCCATGTTCCGCGCGGTGCTGGGCGCATCGAAGATACCGGCACCGACCATCGTCCAGCCGGGCTGATAGTAGTGCGTGTCGGAAGGATCGATCAGGGCGATATCCAGCGACGGGTCGCGGCACATCAAGCTTGAAGCCACGGCGATACCGGCAGCCCCCGCGCCGACAATCAGGACCTTGTGATGATCGCCTTTCGGCGATGTGGTGTGAGCAGGCATGGCAAGGTGTTCCTTTAATAATAATTCTGGGTACTGCTCAGAGCGCGTTGAGCGGGATCTTCAGGTAGCGCACTCCGTTGTCTTCAGGTTCGGGTAACTGGCCGCTGCGCATGTTGATCTGCACCGACGGCAGGATCAGTACAGGCATCTCGAGGGTGGCATCGCGAGCTTCGCGCATGGCCACGAAGCTGTCTTCGCTGATGCCTTCGCGCACATGGATGTTGCTGGCGCGCTGTTCGGCCACGGTGGTCATGTAGCGCAGCTCACGGCCACCGGGCAGGTAGTCATGGCACATGAACAGTCGGGTATCAGCGGGGAAGGCGAGTATGCGCTGGATCGAGCGGTACAAGGTGCGGGCGCTGGCACCGGGGAAGTCGCAACGGGCGGTGCCGTAGTCGGGCATGAACAGAGTGTCGCCGACAAAGGCGATGCTCTGGCCATCGACCTCCACCACATAGGTCATGCATGCCGGGGTGTGCCCAGGGGTGTGCAACGCGCGCGCCTGCAGCGTGCCGATGGCAAAAGCCTGCTCATCGTCGAACAGCACATCGAATTGACTGCCATCGCGGGCGAAGCCACTGTCGGCATTAAACAGCGCGCCGAAGACTTTCTGCACCTGGGTGATCTGGCTACCGATTGCAATCTGCCCACCCAGCGCCTCTTTGAGGTAGGCCGCGGCGGACAGGTGATCGGCGTGTACATGGGTTTCCAGTATCCACTGGACCTTGCCACCGAGCGCTTTCACCCGGCTCACCAACTGGTCCGCCGACGCGCTGCTGGTGCGCCCGGACTTGGGATCGTAATCCAGGACACTGTCGATCAATGCACAGTGTCCGCTGCCACGGTCCATCACCAGATAGCTGATGGTCGAAGTCGCACTGTCGAACAGTGCCTCCACATACAGGTTACCGCCGATGATCATTACCGCTCTCCAGATATTCCGTCTGCCATGGCATTGAGCCGTGTGCGCATTGGCCAAGCTGTCATCAAGATGCGTGCCAGGGTGCAACTGCCCATTTTCAGGGCTCAGGCACCGATTTCATTGGCTGCCAGGGAGCAAGCCTGACGCAGACTGCCGATAATGCTGTCAGGTCATGGCAGTCCCTGGCAGTCTTTGGCAGTCCCTTCGCCTTCAGTTAAGCTGCTCGCGTGCTTCTCCTGGTGCCTTATGTCTTATTCCTCGCGAAATATTCCCGCCCCCGCTGTCCAGGCGCTGGTGTCTTATCTCGAACACGACGCTCAACCGACCATCGTGCTGGATACCGACTACAACATTCTCGCCGCCAACGCTGCCTACCAGCGCCAGTTCGGGGTTGAAGGCCAGCCGCCCATCGGCAGTAAATGTCACCGGGTTTCCCATCACTACGCGGTGCCGTGCGATCAGGCCGGCGAGCTGTGCCCGATGCGCAAGGCCTGGGACAGTCGCGCGCCAGAGCGTGTGTTGCATGTTCATCACACTCCGCGCGGCCCTGAACACGTGGACGTCGAACTTCGCCCGATCCTCGATCAGCAGGGAGAAGTGGTGGCCTTTGTCGAACGTCTCACCAGCATCGCCGTGGCATCCGCGCAACCTCAGCAACAAGGCCTGGTAGGGCGCTCGGCAGCTTTCCAAGCGTCGTTGTCGAGCTTGCAGCGGGCGGCACCGGCTCAGATCCCGGTGCTGTTGCAGGGTGAGTCCGGCACCGGCAAAGAACTCTTTGCCCGCGCCTTGCACCTGGGCAGTCCTCGCGCCAATGGTCCGCTGGTGGTGGTCGATTGCACCGGCCTGACCGAATCGTTGTTCGAGAGCGAGCTGTTCGGTTACGAGAAGGGCGCTTTCACCGGGGCACTGCAGCGCAAGATCGGCCTCGCCGAAGCGGCCCATGGCGGTACCTTGTTCCTTGATGAGATCGGCGAAGTACCGCTGGCCATGCAGGTCAAATTGCTGCGCCTGATCGAGTCCGGGAGCTTTCGTCCGGTTGGCAGCCTGCGCACGGTTCACTCGGACTTCCGCCTGGTCTCGGCCACCCACAAGCCGCTCAAGGAAATGGTCGCGGCAGGCAGCTTTCGTGAAGACCTCTATTACCGCATCAGCGGATTCCCCATCCGTTTACCTTCGCTGCGCGAACGCGTCGATGATCTGCCACTGCTGATCGACAGCCTGCTGCAGCGCCTGGCTGGCAAGGCAGCACCTCAGGTCGATGGCGAAGTATTAAAGCTTCTCGGCCTGCACAGCTTTCCCGGAAACATCCGTGAGCTGCGTAACATCCTTGAGCGGGCGCGACTATTCGCCGATGACGGCGTTATCCGTACCGAACACTTGCCGGCAGATCTACTCGGCGGGATGGATAATCCGCAAACTTCAGTGCGGCGACGCAGCAAAGAAAACCTTGGGCAGCTGGCCCAGGCCCTGGAGAGCTTTGACGGCTCGCGTAGCGAATTGGCCCGGCATCTGGGCTTAAGCGAGCGGACCCTCTACCGCCGCTTACGTGAACTTGGGCTTTGATCCCGCAGGGCATGGACCGAGGATGAACAAGCGGTTTCATTTGATCGTGATCATCCGGCAGAGCACTTTTTCTTCTACGCTGAAACTGCTCACCCGCTGCGGAGAGCTTTCCATGCGTCGATTGCCGAGTCGGTAACCAGTTGGGTGCAAGGGCGCCTGACGTTCCGCTCTGTCTTTTCTGCCACAGGAGCATCGTCATGTCTGCCTGCCTTCACAAGGCGATCCTGCTCACCATCGCCATGCTCACGCTCTTTGGCTGTTCCGATGAGGATCCACCCAAGGCAACGACCACGCCGCCCGCGACGACCGCACCGGCTGCCGCACCAGCTGCAGTACCTGCTGCTGTACCGGCCGCTCCGACGACGCCAAGCGAGGCGGTGTTCAGCACCGAACAACTGGATCAAATGCTTGCACCGCTGGCGCTGTATCCAGACGCTTTGCTGGCTCAGGTGCTGATGGCCACCACCTATCCAGGCAATGTCGCCGACGCGGTTGCCTGGTCCAAGGCGCATCCGAACGTCAGCGGTGATGCCGCCGTCAAACAGGTCGCTGACCAACCCTGGGACCCCAGCGTGCAATCGTTGGTGGCGTTCCCACAGGTGCTGGCCACACTTGGCCAGGACCCGGTCTGGGTGCAGCGAGTCGGCGATGCCTTCCTCGCCCAGCCCGACGCGGTGATGAACTCGGTGCAGCGCCTGCGCGCCAAGGCCAAGGCCGCTGGCCACCTGGAGTCCAACGAACAGCAGACCGTTATCGTGCAACCCTCAAGCGCCCCCGCGAGCGGCACGACCACGGTGGTACAAGGTGCCGCGCCGGCACAAACCATCGTTATCCAGCCGACCAACCCGCAGGTTGTCTATGTCCCAAGCTACAACCCCTCAGTGGTGTACGGCAGTTGGCCCTATCCATCCTCCCCACCGGCGTATTACCCGCCGTCACCGGGATATGCCATCGGTACGGCATTGGCGACCGGCCTAGCTTTCGGTGCTGGCGTAGCGATCGTCAATTCGCTGTGGGGGGATTGCGACTGGGATGATCATGATGTCGATATCAACGTCAATCGCTACAACAATATCAACAACGTCAACCGCAGGCTCGATGCCAACCAGAACAACTGGCGCCATAATCCCGCATATCGCGACGGCGTCCCATACCGCGACCAAGCCAGTCGCGCCCAGTTCGACCGCCGCTTACCCGGCAGCGCACAGCGCACAGCCTACCGCGGTGACACGCCGGCCCGTGTCGAAGACCGCGCGCGAGCCCGTGAAAGCCTCGCACAACGTGGCATCGAAGCACCGGCAACCACTAACCTTGAAGCCCGCCAACGGGTGCAGAGTGCCGACCGCGAGCGCGCCCAACAAAGCCTGGAAAAACGTGGCATCAACGAGTCCGGCAGCGCGCGCGAGCGCGCCCAGGTTGCAGACCGCCAACTGAAGAATGACGGCCAGGCCCGCCAGCGTGCGCAAGCACCGTTGCAGAATCGCCAGCATCAGCAGCCAGTGCGCAACCAACAAGCACGCCAGCAAGTCCGCCAGCAACATGCTAGCGCCCAGGCGCCGCGCAACAATGCGTTGGCCGGTGTGCGCAACCCTTCGCAGTCACGCATCGCGAGCAATCGTGGCCAGATCAGCCAACGGAGCGCCAGCCGACCGTCCGCAGCGCATGCGGGCCACCAGGTACAACGACCCGTGCGGATGCAATCCAGCGGTGGCGGCCGTCGCCGTTGAGAGGAGAGTCAGTCATGAATGCTGCTAGTCGAATTGCGCTGGTTCTGCTCCTGTTGTGGACGTCCAGCAGTTACGCTCAAAAACATTTCCAAAATCCGGAAGCCGCCGGCGAAGCGCTGGTGCAGGCGCTTGGTAGCGAAAAGGCCGATGACCAACAGTTGGCCAACTTGCTTGGCAACGACTGGAAAAGTTACATCCCGACCAAGAACGTCGACCGTAAAGATGTCGACGCCTTTCTCTCCCTCTACAAGGAAAAACATCAGGTTCAACCCGACAGCCCGGAACGTGCGCATCTGGTCGTCGGCAGCACGTCCTGGGTATTCCCGATTCCCATCAGACACAGTACTGGCGGTTGGGCATTCGACACCAAAGCTGGCGCCAAGGAAATCCGCCTGCGCCGCATCGGACGTAACGAACTGGCGACCATTCAATCGGTGCGCGCTTATCACGACGCGCAAATGGATTACGCCGAGATTGATCGCAATAACGATGGCATCCTCGAATACGCGCAGAAATTCATCAGTAGCGACGGGCAGTTCGACGGCCTGTACTGGCCGGAAGAGGAGGGCGTCGAGGAAAGTCCACTCGGACCTCTATTCGGTGATGCCGCGAAGGGTGACGACTGGCACGGCTATCACTACCGTATTCTCACTGCCCAAGGCCCTTCGGCGCCGGGCGGCACCTACGGCTACAAGATCGGCGAGCACATGACCCGCGGTTTTGCCGTGATCGCCTGGCCGACGGAATACGGGGACACTGGCGTGATGAGCTTCATGATCAGTCACGACGGCGAATTGTTCCAAAAAGATCTCGGCCGAGACAGTGCCAAGTTAGCGACTGCGTTTATGCGTTTCGACCCCGACAGCAGTTGGACTGAAGTAAAGGACGAGGAGGACGCGCGCTGAACCAAGTGGAAATCAACGCAAAAAAAAGCCCGCGTAAGCGGGCTTTTTCTTGCGACTTTTCGGTGAACCTACACCTGGTCAGAAGTCCAGGTTAGACACCGCCAAGGCGTTGCTTTCGATGAACTCACGACGTGGCTCAACTGCATCGCCCATCAGGGTGTTGAAGATCTGATCGGCAGCGATCGCGTCTTCGATGGTCACCTTGAGCATACGGCGTACGGTTGGGTCCATGGTGGTTTCCCACAGCTGGTCAGGGTTCATCTCACCCAGACCTTTGTATCGCTGGATGGTGTGGCGCTTGGTGCTTTCAGCCATCAGCCAGTCGAGTGCTTCCTTGAACTCGTTGATTGCCTTCTTGCGCTCGCCACGTTGCACGTAAGCACCTTCGCCGAGCAGGGTGCTCAACTGGGCGCCCAGGGCGGTGACGGTGCGGTAGTCGTTACTGCCGAAGAAGTCACGGTTGAAGGTGACGTAGCTGGCCAGGCCATGGGAGGTGATTTCCACTTCCGGAAGCCAGACATTACGTTCTTTGTCTTCACGCAGGCTGGCCTTGTACAGCAGGCCCGACTTCTCGCTGGTACGCAGACGCTCTTCGAATTTACCCAACCACTCCTGCATGGCAGCGTGGTCACCCAGCTGCTCCAGGGAGACGGCCGGCAGGTAAACGAAGTGCTCGGTCAGCTCCTGTGGGTACAGGCGCGACAGACGCTTGAGGGTCTTCATCACGGTACGGAATTCGTTGACCAGGCGCTCCAGCTCCACGCCGGAAACCGGTGGTGCCGATTCGTCCAGGTGCAGGCTGGCGTCTTCCAGAGCCGACTGGGTCATGTACTCTTCCATGGCCTCGTCGTCTTTGATGTACTGCTCCTGCTTGCCTTTCTTGACCTTGTACAGCGGCGGCTGAGCGATGTAGATGTAGCCGCGCTCGACCAGTTCCGGCAACTGACGGAAGAAGAAGGTCAGCAGCAGGGTACGGATGTGCGAACCGTCAACGTCAGCATCGGTCATGATGATGATGTTGTGATAACGCAGTTTGTCGATGTTGTACTCTTCGCGACCGATACCACAGCCCAGTGCGGTAATCAGGGTGCCCACTTCCTGGGACGAGATCATCTTGTCGAAACGCGCTTTCTCGACGTTGAGGATCTTGCCCTTGAGCGGCAGGATGGCCTGGGTCTTGCGGTTACGGCCTTGCTTGGCCGAACCACCTGCGGAGTCACCCTCCACCAGGTACAGTTCCGAGAGGGCAGGGTCCTTCTCCTGGCAGTCAGCCAGTTTGCCTGGCAAGCCGGCGATATCCAGCGCACCTTTACGGCGGGTCATTTCCCGCGCCTTGCGCGCTGCTTCACGGGCACGCGCGGCGTCGATCATCTTGCCGACGACAGCCTTGGCTTCGTTCGGGTTCTCCAGCAGGAAGTCGGAGAAGTACTTGCCCATCTCCTGTTCCACGGCAGTTTTCACTTCCGAAGAAACCAGCTTGTCTTTGGTCTGCGAGCTGAACTTAGGATCTGGCACTTTCACCGAGATGATCGCGGTCAGACCTTCACGGGCGTCGTCGCCGGTGGTCGCAACCTTGTTCTTCTTGGCCAGGCCTTCCTGCTCGATGTAGTTGTTCAGGTTACGGGTCAACGCCGAACGGAAACCGACCAGGTGAGTACCGCCATCGCGCTGCGGAATGTTGTTGGTGAAGCACAACAGGTTCTCGTTGAAGCTGTCGTTCCACTGCAGGGCGATTTCAACCCCCACGCCATCTTCACGCTGAACACTGAAGTGAAACACCTGGTTGACCGGGGTCTTGTTGGTGTTCAGGTATTCAACAAAAGCACGCAGACCGCCTTCGTATTTGAAGTGCTCTTCCTTGCCCGAACGCTCATCCTTCAGGAGGATACCGACGCCGGAGTTAAGGAACGACAGTTCACGAATCCGCTTGGCCAGGATGTCCCAGCTAAAGTGGATGTTCTTGAAGGTTTCGGACGACGGCTTGAAGTGGATATGGGTACCGGTGGTTTCACTGTCACCGACGATGGCCATCGGAGCTTGAGGAACACCGTGAACATACGTCTGTTCCCAGATCTTGCCGCTACGGCGAACAGTCAGGATCAGCTCTTCGGAGAGGGCGTTAACTACAGACACACCTACACCGTGCAGACCGCCGGATACTTTGTAGGAGTTGTCGTCGAACTTACCGCCAGCGTGCAGGACGGTCATGATGACCTCGGCGGCGGATACGCCTTCCTCTTTATGCACGTCGACTGGGATGCCGCGACCGTTGTCGCGAACACTGATGGATTCGTCCGGGTGGATAGTTACGGTAATGTCATCACAGTGGCCGGCGAGTGCCTCGTCGATCGAGTTATCGAGCACCTCGAACACCATGTGGTGCAGGCCGCTACCATCATCGGTGTCGCCAATGTACATACCGGGACGCTTGCGCACGGCATCTAGCCCTTTCAGCACTTTAATGCTGGAGGAGTCGTACGTTTGATTTTCGCTCATGCCTTCACTCCCGATGGTCGTGGGTCTGGGTGATACGGCCCTGTTCCACGTGGAACAAAGCAACTGGCGTTTCCGTCTGCCAGCCTTCCCTCAATAATTCGTGATCTACACAGGTGATAAACACCTGGCAGCGTAAGTCTTCCAACAAGCGACAAAGTGCGCGGCGATGTTGCTCGTCCAACTCGGACGGCAAGTCATCCACCAGATAAATACATTGGCCGCGACGAGCCTGGCTGACCAGGTGCCCCTGGGCTATGCGCAATGCACAGACCACAAGTTTCTGCTGGCCCCGAGACAATATGTCGGCGGCGTTATGAGCGCCGAGTCTCAAGCGCAAATCAGCGCGTTGTGGTCCGGCCTGGGTGTGGCCCATCTGCTGATCTCGTTGCAAGGATGAAGCGAGGACTTCACTGAGTTCTCGATCCTTATCCCAGCCACGGTAGTAACTCAGGGTCAGCCCTTCGAGTTCGACCAAATCGCTCAGGGTTTGCTCAAAGACGGGCTTCAAGGCCTTGATGTAATTTCGGCGGTATTCATCTATTTCAGCACTGGCCAGGCACAGTTCCCGGTCCCAGGCCGCTTGCGAAACAGCGTCAAGTGTACCATGCCGCAACCATGAGTTCCGCTGCCGCAAAGCCTTCTGCAGGCGTTGCCATGTGGCCATGAAGCGTGGTTCCACGTGGAACACACCCCAATCCAGGAACTGTCGGCGAATTTTCGGCGCACCTTCGAGCAAGCGAAAGCTGTCCGGGTTGATCAATTGCAGTGGCAGAATCTCTGCCAGTTGTGCGGCACTACGGGCATTCTGCCCGTCGATGCGAATGGTGAACTCACCTTGCCGATCCCGCGAAATGCCCAGGTTGCTCGAACCTCCTTCGCCAAGTTCGACCTGCCCGAAAACCGTACAAGCCAACTGCTCGTACTGAATCACTGGGGTCAGGCGTGTACTGCGAAAGGATCGGGCCAGGCCCAATAGATGAACGGCTTCCAGCACGCTGGTTTTTCCGCTGCCGTTGGCGCCGTACAGAATATTGATGCGGGGGGAGGGAGAGAAGGTCACCGGGTGCAGGTTACGCACCGCGGTGACAGAAACGCGACTGAGGGACATCTAGAGTCTGCTGAACAAATTACAGACGCATCGGCATGACAACGTAAGCGGAGTCGTCGTTGTCAGCTTCCTGCAGCAGGGCACTGCTGTTGGAATCCGACAGGATCAGGCGAACTTGCTCAGTAGTCATGACACCCAGTACGTCGAGCAGATAGCTGACGTTGAAGCCGATTTCCAGCGAGCTACCGTTGTAGTCGACGCTGATTTCTTCTTCCGCTTCTTCCTGCTCAGGGTTGTTCGCCTGGATCTTCAGCTGACCATTGGCCAGTTGCAGACGAATACCACGGTATTTCTCGTTGGACAGAATGGCGGTACGGCTAAACGCTTCACGCAGTGCCTGACGATCACCAATCACCAACTTGTCGCCACCTTTAGGCAGCACACGCTCGTAGTCCGGGAATTTGCCATCGACCAGCTTGGAGGTGAAGGTGAACTCACCGGTAGTGGCGCGGATGTGGTGTTGACCCAGGACGATGCTGACCATGCCATCCGGCTCGGTAAGCAAACGCGCCAGCTCAAGGATACCTTTACGCGGCACGATGACCTGATGACGATCGGCCTGGCCGATATCGGCACTCATCGAGCACATGGCCAAGCGGTGACCGTCAGTGGCCACGGCACGCAGGGTGTTGCTGGAGACTTCCAGCAACATGCCGTTGAGGTAGTAACGCACGTCCTGTTGGGCCATGGCGAAGCTGGTGCGCTCGATCAGGCGACGCAGGCGGCTCTGCTCAAGGCTGCAGGTCAGCGAACCCGGGCCTTCCTCGACAGTCGGGAAGTCATTGGCTGGCAAGGTCGACAGAGTAAAACGGCTACGCCCGGCCTTGACCACGATCTTCTGCTCGTCGAGCTTGATGTCGATCAGCGCGTCGTTTGGCAGGCTTTTGCAGATATCCATCAGCTTGCGCGCAGGAACGGTGATCTCGCCTGGCTCGGCAGGCTCTTCCAGTTGAACACGGCCAACCAGTTCCACTTCCAGGTCAGTACCGGTAAGTGAAAGCTGCTGACCCTGAACAACCAGCAGTACGTTGGACAGTACCGGCAAGGTCTGGCGGCGCTCGACGACGCCTGCGACCAGTTGCAGGGGTTTCAACAGGGCTTCGCGTTGAATGGTGAAGTGCATGGTCTAGTCCCTTGCCTTAATAAGCTGCGCTGACGTCAATCACGTCGTCAGAGTCCGCAGCAGGTTCTTGTAGTCCTCGCGGATATCCGCGTCGGATTCCTTGAGTTCGTTGATCTTGCGGCACGCATGCAACACGGTGGTGTGGTCGCGGCCGCCAAAGACGTCACCGATTTCCGGCAGGCTGTGGTTGGTCAGCTCCTTGGACAGGGCCATGGCGACTTGACGCGGCCTGGCAACCGAACGAGAGCGACGCTTGGACAGCAGATCGGAGATCTTGATCTTGTAGTACTCGGCAACCGTGCGCTGGATGTTATCCACACTCACCAGTTTGTCCTGCAGTGCCAGAAGATCCTTGAGCGATTCACGAATCAGCTCGATGGTGATGTCACGTCCCATGAAGTGCGAGTGGGCGATGACCCGCTTCAGCGCACCTTCAAGTTCACGGACGTTGGAGCGAATACGCTGAGCAATAAAGAAGGCAGCGTCATGCGGCAAGTCTACCTTGGCCTGGTCGGCCTTCTTCATCAGGATCGCAACACGGGTTTCCAGTTCCGGTGGCTCGACCGCTACGGTCAGGCCCCAGCCGAAGCGCGACTTCAGGCGCTCTTCCAGTCCTTCAATCTCTTTCGGGTAACGGTCACTGGTGAGAATCACCTGCTGACCGCCTTCGAGCAAGGCGTTGAAGGTGTGGAAAAACTCTTCCTGGGAACGCTCTTTACGGGCAAAGAACTGAATGTCATCGATGAGCAGTGCATCCACCGAGCGGTAGAAGCGCTTGAACTCGTTGATGGCATTGAGCTGCAGTGCCTTGACCATATCGGCAACGAAACGCTCGGAATGCAGGTAGACCACCTTGGCATTCGGATTTTTCTTGAGCAGGTGGTTACCCACAGCGTGCATCAAGTGCGTTTTACCCAGACCTACACCGCCGTAAAGAAACAGCGGGTTGTAGCCATGCTTGGGATTGTCGGCGACCTGCCAGGCAGCCGCGCGGGCCAGCTGGTTGGACTTACCCTCGACGAAGTTCTCGAAGGTAAAGGTACGGTTCAGGTAGCTGGTGTGCTTGAGCGCACCTTCGACCTGCACGGTACGTTGTTCGGTACGGCCACTTGGCGCCGGGGCGGAGTTGGACTCGCCCATCGAATCAAAGCTGTCCCGCGAAGGCGCAGGCTCAACTTCAGCCACGGCTGGCGCGGCAACAGGCGCAGCAACCGGTTCGTTGACCACGGCCGTATGTGCAGCCTGTGCCTGGGAGGCGGCAACTGCCGCAGCCAGCGGTGCATTGGGAGCGGCACGAGGCGCCGAACTGCGTCTGCTGCCTATTAATAAGGAAAGGGCAGGCGCAATGCCGTTGCCATGCTCGCCGAGCAGCTCGAGCAGACGGCTCAGGTATTTTTCATTGACCCAATCGAGAACGAAACGGTTGGGCGCGTAGACGCGCAACTCGTCGCCTTCGGCTTCGACCTGTAGCGGACGGATCCAGGTGTTGAATTGCTGGGCAGGCAGTTCATCGCGCAGAAGCTCCACGCACTGCTGCCAAAGTTCCACTGACACGGATATCCCCTGAGTTGAAAGCCGGTGAGGCAAAAACAAGCCCCCATTGTACCGAGCGGCAGCGCAGTTATCCACATGCAGGTGCGTTGAGGATGGCGATAAATCAGCAGCTTAGTGGCCAAAATGACCTTTTGGTGCTGTGAATAAGCTCTGTGGATAACCGCACCTGAGGTCTTTGCACAACTGGGGGTTGAAATCGGTGGATAACCGCCCTGTGGATAACCATCGATTTGATCCACAGCTTTTCCGAGGCTTCGACACAGTCAGAGCACCTCTTCTCGACAAGGTTTCAATTCTCTGTACATAAGGTAGATAAAGGGCTGTAGCGTTCTATCCACAGATATCGTCGACATAAGCTTTATAAGATTTACAGAAAAGCTTTAAATAATTCCTCTCTCTTTTTTTTATGTTTAAGCGTGTGCCGATTCTCCACCTTGACCCCCTGACCTGAAAAGGCGGATTTCCCGTCTATAAGGAAAAGCTGGTTGGAAATTGACCTATGGCCGCGCTTTCTCTAGAATCGCCGGTCTCTTAAAACGGGGGCCATTCCGGCCCGTAGTCGACGAACCAGGTAACACGCCATGAAACGTACTTTCCAACCAAGCACCATCAAGCGCGCTCGCACTCACGGTTTCCGTGCCCGTATGGCCACCAAGAACGGTCGTGCCGTTCTGTCGCGTCGCCGTGCCAAAGGCCGTAAGCGCCTGGCAGTTTGATTTTTCGGCACTGGTGGTGAGTCAGGACTTCAGTCGGGAAAAGCGCCTGCTTGTTCCCCGACAATTCAAAGCGGTCTTCGACTCCCCAACCGGCAAGGTTCCAGGGAAAAACCTGCTGCTCCTTGCTCGCGAGAACGGTCTGGATCACCCCCGCCTGGGGCTTGTGATCGGGAAAAAGAGCGTCAAGCTCTCCGTTCAACGCAATCGCCTGAAACGCCTGATGCGCGATTCGTTTCGCCTGAACCAGCACTTGCTTGCAGGTTGGGATATCGTGATCGTCGCGCGCAAAGGGTTGGGCGAGATTGAAAACCCAGAATTGCACCAACATTTTGGCAAGCTCTGGAAGCGCCTCGCACGCAGTCGGCCCGCTCCAGTGGTGAACACCGACTCTGTGGGGGTAGACAGTCAAGATGCGTAAACTGGCACTCGTTCCGATCCAGTTTTACCGTTATGCCATTAGTCCTCTGATGGCCAGTCACTGTCGTTTCTACCCCAGTTGCTCCTGTTATGCGTTAGAAGCCATCGAAAACCATGGTCTTTTACGTGGCGGGTGGCTAACCGTTCGTCGCCTGGGGCGTTGTCATCCGTGGAATCCCGGTGGTTTTGACCCGGTTCCGCCAGCTCCCTCTTCCCGTTCTTCTTCGATAGCCGAGTAATCATGGATATTAAACGCACGATCCTGATCGTCGCCCTGGCAATCGTGTCCTATGTCATGGTCCTTAACTGGAACCAGGACTACGGCCAAGCTGCCCTGCCGACTCAGAATACTGCTGCCAGCAACGCTGCCCCGGCTTTGCCGGACACCGCGCAGGCCGGCAACACTGGCGCCAGCGCCGATGTGCCAAGCGCCAACGCTGAATCCAGCCCTGCCGAACTGGCTCCGGTTGCCGTCAGCAAAGACCTGATTCGGGTCAAAACTGACGTCCTCGACCTGGCTATCGATCCAAACGGTGGTGACATCGCCCAGCTGATGCTGCCCAAGTATCCGCGCCGTCAGGATCATCCGGACATTCCGTTCCAGCTGTTCGACAACGGTAGCGAGCGTACTTATCTGGCCCAAAGCGGCCTGACCGGCACCAATGGTCCGGATGCACGCCCAACCGGTCGTCCGCTGTACGCCGCCGATCAGAAAAGTTATCAACTGGCTGATGGCCAGGAGCAACTGGTCGTCGACCTGAAGTTCAGCGATAACGGCGTCAACTACATCAAGCGCTTCAGCTTCAAGCGCGGTGAGTACGACCTGACCGTTACCTACCTGATCGACAACCAGAGCGCCCAGCCCTGGACCGGTAACCTGTTCGCGCAACTGAAGCGCGATGCAAGCTCGGATCCGTCCTCGAGCACTGCAACCGGTACTGCGACTTACCTGGGTGCGGCCCTGTGGACAAGTTCGGAACCCTACAAAAAAGTGTCGATGAAAGACATCGACAAGGGAAATCTGAAAGAAAATGTTTCCGGTGGCTGGGTAGCCTGGCTGCAGCACTACTTCGTTACCGCCTGGATTCCAAACAAGTCTGACAACAACATCGTCCAGACTCGTAAAGACAGCCAGGGTAACTACATCATCGGTTTCACTGGCCCGGCGCTGAACGTAGCGGCTGGCGCCAAAGGTGAAACCAGCACCGTGCTGTACGCCGGTCCGAAGATCCAGGACAAGCTCAAAGAGTTGTCCCCAGGTCTGGAATTGACTGTCGACTACGGCATTCTGTGGTTCATCGCTCAGCCAATCTTCTGGCTGCTGCAACATATCCACAGCCTGCTCGGCAACTGGGGCTGGTCGATCATCGTCCTGACCATGCTGATCAAGCTGCTGTTCTTCCCGCTGTCCGCCGCCAGCTACAAGTCGATGGCGCGCATGCGTGCCGTGGCACCAAAACTGGCAGCGCTGAAAGAACAACATGGCGATGACCGGCAGAAAATGTCGCAAGCCATGATGGAGCTGTACAAGAAAGAGAAGATCAACCCGCTGGGTGGCTGCTTGCCGATTCTGGTGCAGATGCCGGTCTTCCTCTCGCTGTACTGGGTTCTGCTGGAAAGCGTCGAGATGCGTCAGGCGCCGTGGATGTTCTGGATCACCGACCTGTCGATCAAGGATCCGTTCTTCATCCTGCCGATCATCATGGGCGCGACCATGTTCATTCAGCAGCAGCTGAACCCGACGCCGCCGGATCCGATGCAGGCCAAGGTGATGAAGCTGATGCCGATCATCTTCACCTTCTTCTTCCTGTGGTTCCCGGCTGGTCTGGTGCTGTACTGGGTTGTGAACAACTGCCTGTCGATCGCACAGCAGTGGTACATCACCCGCAACATCGAAAATGCAGCCAAGAAAGCCGCTGCATAACGGGTTAGCCAGCTAACCTGTGGATAAACGCCCCCTCGTGGGGCGTTTTGCTATCTGTCGTTTTTTGTCGTGAGGCCTTCGAGCATGAACACTGTGCGTGAAACCATTGCCGCCATCGCTACCGCCCAGGGACGTGGGGGCGTGGGGATCGTACGGCTCTCCGGACCCTTGGCACAGCAAGCCGGGTTGGCGATCTGCGCAAAGTCACTGACGCCACGGCATGCCCACTATGGACCGTTTCGCGCTGACGACGGGCTGGTCATCGATGAGGGCATTGCGCTGTTTTTCCCCGGACCGAACTCGTTCACCGGCGAAGACGTGCTCGAACTCCAGGGCCACGGTGGCCCGGTCGTGCTGGATATGCTCCTGCAGCGCTGTGTACAACTGGGTTGCCGACTGGCCCGTCCAGGTGAATTCAGCGAACGCGCATTCCTCAATGACAAGCTTGACCTGGCCCAGGCCGAAGCGATTGCCGACCTCATTGAAGCCAGTTCCGCACAGGCGGCGCGCAATGCGTTGCGCTCGCTACAGGGTGAATTTTCCCGCCGTGTGGATAACCTCACCGAGAAATTGATCAGCCTGCGCATTTACGTTGAAGCGGCTATCGACTTCCCCGAGGAAGAAATCGACTTTCTCGCCGATGGCCATGTGCTGGGCATGCTCGATGACGTACGCGCGAATTTATCCACAGTGCAGCGTGAGGCCGGGCAGGGTGCATTACTACGCGATGGCATGACCGTGGTTATCGCCGGCCGGCCGAATGCCGGTAAATCGAGCTTGCTGAACGTATTGGCGGGGCGCGAGGCGGCCATTGTCACTGACATTGCCGGCACTACCCGGGACATTCTGCGCGAACATATCCACATCGACGGTATGCCGCTGCACGTTGTGGATACGGCCGGGCTGCGCGACACCGATGACCATGTGGAAAAAATCGGGGTCGAACGTGCGCTCAAAGCGATCAACGAAGCCGATCGCGTGCTGTTGGTCGTCGACTCGACGGCGCCGGAGGCCAGTGATCCCTTTGCCCTTTGGCCGGAATTCCTCGACCTGCGTCCGGATCCTGCGAAAGTTACGCTGATTCGTAACAAGGCCGACCTCAGCGGCGAGGCAATCACCATGGAGGAGAGTGAAGATGGCCATGTCACCATCACCCTCAGCGCCAAGGATTCCGATACGGGGCTCGAGCTGCTGCGCGAACACCTCAAGGCCTGCATGGGTTACGAACAGACCGCTGAAAGCAGCTTCAGCGCCCGTAGGCGCCACCTGGAGGCGTTGCGCCAGGCCAGTGCCCACCTGGAACACGGTCGCGCCCAGCTGACCCTGGCAGGTGCCGGTGAACTTCTGGCTGAGGATTTGCGTCAGGCGCAGCAAGCTTTGGGCGAAATCACCGGTGCATTCAGCTCCGACGACCTCCTGGGCCGTATCTTTTCCAGCTTCTGCATCGGTAAGTAAGCGTCTTTATCCACAGCCGGGCCTGCAACGGGCCTGGCTGCTGTCTTTCTTCCTTCACTTTTTCCCGCCTTTCAGGACTGCCAATGCGCAGGTCCTGTCTTCTCGCCTGCGCGACTATCCACAAATCTGTGGAATAAGCCCTGTGGAAAACCCACCTTCAGCTCCGTTGATAACTGGCCTTGAAAGCTGGAGATAACGGCGCCTGTGGGTAAGTAGGCATTTAATCCACAGGCTTAAAGCGCTTATCCAGAACGCTCATGGCCACTAGACCACAGGGTTTTGAATCTCTGTACATAAGGTAAATAAAGGCCTGTAGAACTTTATCCACAGAAAGGTGGGTGCATAAGAATAAACATAAAAACAAAGCTTTAATAAATTTCTCTCTCTTTATTTCTATTGCTCGCCACTCATCCACAGCCTGGTTAAATTTTGTGCAAAAGGTTCCTTTAGAGGGGGGTAAGTCCCTATACTTGTGCGTTATCCCTATCTATTCCCGAAACAGGCACGAGGTGCGTGGTGGATTTCCCTTCCCGTTTTGAAGTGATCGTCATCGGCGGCGGCCATGCCGGTACCGAGGCTGCGCTTGCGTCTGCACGCATGGGCGTAAAAACCCTGCTGCTGACCCACAACGTGGAAACCCTCGGTCATATGAGTTGCAACCCAGCCATCGGTGGCATCGGCAAGAGCCACCTGGTCAAGGAAATCGATGCGCTCGGCGGCGTCATGGCGCTCGCCACCGACAAGAGCGGTATCCAGTTCCGCGTTTTGAACAACCGCAAAGGCCCGGCTGTGCGCGCTACGCGTGCCCAGGCCGACCGCGCCATCTACAAAGCGGTGGTACGCGAAGTTCTCGAGAACCAGCCCAACCTGTGGATATTCCAGCAGTCCTGCGATGACCTGATCGTCGAGCAGGACCAGGTGCGCGGTGTGGTGACACAAATGGGTCTGCGCTTTTTCGCTGACTCCGTGGTGTTGACCACCGGTACCTTCCTCGGCGGACTTATCCACATTGGTCTGCAGAATTATTCCGGTGGTCGCGCCGGTGATCCGCCAGCAATCGCCCTGGCCCATCGCATGCGTGAATTGCCGCTGCGTGTCGGGCGGCTGAAAACCGGCACCCCGCCTCGCATCGACGGCCGTTCTGTGGATTTCTCGGTCATGACCGAGCAACCAGGCGATACGCCGATCCCGGTGATGTCGTTCATGGGCGACAAGGCCATGCACCCGCGGCAGGTCAGTTGCTGGATTACCCACACCAACGCCCGTACCCACGAGATCATTGCCTCGAACCTGGATCGTTCGCCGATGTACTCCGGGGTCATCGAAGGCATTGGCCCGCGCTATTGCCCGTCGATCGAAGACAAGATCCATCGCTTTGCCGACAAGGAAAGCCACCAGGTGTTCATCGAGCCGGAAGGCTTGAACACCCACGAGCTGTACCCGAATGGGATATCCACATCCCTGCCGTTCGATGTGCAACTGCAGATCGTCCGTTCGATTCGCGGCATGGAGAATGCCCATATCGTGCGCCCGGGCTACGCCATCGAGTACGACTACTTCGATCCGCGTGATCTCAAGTACAGCCTGGAAACCAAAGTCATCGGCGGCCTGTTCTTCGCCGGACAGATCAACGGCACCACTGGCTACGAAGAAGCCGGTGCGCAAGGCCTGCTCGCCGGTACCAACGCCGCACTGCGTGCGCAGGGCCGCGAAAGCTGGTGCCCGCGTCGCGACGAGGCGTACATCGGGGTGCTGGTCGACGACCTGATTACCCTGGGTACCCAGGAGCCGTACCGCATGTTCACCTCGCGCGCCGAATACCGGCTGATCCTGCGCGAAGACAACGCCGATCTGCGCCTGACCGAAAAAGGTCGCGAGCTGGGTCTGGTCGATGACCAGCGCTGGGCTGCGTTCTGCGCCAAGCGCGAAGCAATCACCCTGGAAGAGCAGCGTCTGAAATCCACCTGGGTACGTCCGGATACCGCTCAAGGTCAGGCCATTGCCGAGAAGTTCGGCACGCCGTTGAGCCATGAATACAACCTGCTCAACCTGCTGACCCGCCCGGAAATCGACTACGCTGGCCTGATGGAAGTGACCGGCGGCAGCGAGATTGACCCGCAAGTGGCTGAACAGGTCGAGATCAAGACCAAATACGCCGGTTACATCGACCGGCAACAGGAAGAAATCGCCCGGCTGCGTGCCAGCGAAGATACCCGCCTGCCCGACGATATCGACTACAGCGGTATTTCCGGGCTGTCCAAGGAGATTCAGAGCAAGCTCGGCCAGACCCGCCCTGAAACGCTGGGCCAGGCATCGCGTATCCCCGGTGTGACCCCGGCGGCGATTTCCCTGTTGCTGATTCATCTGAAAAAACGCGGCGCAGGCCGCGAGTTGGAGCAAAGCGCTTGAGTTCTCAGGTCACCCCTCAACACGCCGAAGAGTTGTCCACAGGTGCCCGCCAGCTCGGTGTCGAGCTGAGCGAGGCGCAGCATGCGCAATTGCTGGCCTACCTGGCCCTGCTGATCAAGTGGAACAAGGCCTACAACCTGACCGCCGTGCGTAATCCGGACGAAATGGTTTCCCGCCATCTGCTCGACAGTCTGAGCGTCATGCCGTTTATCCACAGCGAGCGCTGGCTCGATGTCGGCAGCGGTGGCGGCATGCCCGGTATTCCCCTGGCGATCCTGCACCCGGACAAAAAAGTCACGGTACTCGACAGCAACGGCAAGAAAACCCGCTTCCTGACCCAGGTGAAGCTGGAACTGAAACTGGACAACCTCACAGTTATCCACAAGCGGGTCGAAGAGTTCCAACCGCAACAGCCTTTCACAGGAATTGTTTCCCGTGCTTTCAGCAGCATGGAGAACTTCACCAACTGGACGCGCCACCTTGGCGACGAGCAGACGCAGTGGTTGGCAATGAAAGGGCTGCATCCTGCCGATGAGCTGGTAGCATTGCCGGCAGATTTCAGAGTAGATAGCGAGCAGGCCTTGACCGTTCCGGGTTGCCAAGGCCAGCGCCATCTGCTGATACTGCGCCGCACGGCATGATTGGGAACACAAGCAAGAATGGCTAAGGTATTCGCTATCGCGAACCAGAAAGGTGGTGTGGGTAAGACCACCACCTGTATCAACCTCGCAGCATCGCTGGTCGCGACCAAGCGCCGGGTGCTGCTGATCGATCTCGATCCACAGGGCAACGCCACCATGGGTAGCGGTGTGGATAAACACGTCCTGGAACATTCGGTCTACGACCTGCTGATCGGCGAATGCGATCTGGCCCAGGCCATGCACTTCTCCGAGCACGGCGGTTATCAACTGCTGCCGGCCAACCGCGACCTGACCGCTGCGGAAGTGGTGCTGCTGGAAATGCAGATGAAGGAAAGTCGCCTGCGTACCGCGCTGGCGCCGATCCGCGAGAATTACGACTACATCCTGATCGACTGTCCGCCGTCGCTGTCGATGCTGACCCTCAACGCCCTGGTCGCCGCCGATGGCGTGATCATTCCGATGCAATGTGAATACTTTGCCCTGGAAGGCTTGAGCGACCTTGTGGATAACATCAAGCGCATCGGTGAACGCCTGAACCCGCAGCTCAAGGTCGAAGGCCTGCTGCGGACCATGTACGACCCGCGCCTGAGCCTGATCAACGATGTCTCTGCGCAGCTCAAGGAGCACTTTGGCGATCAGCTCTACGACACGGTGATCCCGCGCAACATTCGCCTGGCCGAGGCGCCGAGTTTCGGCATGCCGGCCCTGGCGTATGACAAGCACTCGCGCGGCGCACTGGCTTACCTGGCCCTGGCCGGGGAACTGGTACGCCGTCAGCGCCGTCCATCACGCACTGCACAAACAACTTAAGGAATCCGCATGGCCGTTAAGAAACGGGGTCTCGGACGTGGGTTGGATGCACTGCTCAGTGGTCCTACCGTCAGCGCGCTCGAAGAGCAGGCTGTAAAGGTCGACCAGAAAGAACTGCAACATCTGCCGCTCGACCTGATCGAGCGCGGCAAATACCAGCCACGTCGGGACATGGACCCGCAAGCGCTGGAAGAGCTGGCTCAGTCGATCAAGAGCCAGGGCGTGATGCAGCCGATCGTGGTACGCCCGATCGCCGACAACCGCTTCGAAATCATCGCCGGCGAACGTCGCTGGCGCGCCAGCCAGCAGGCCGGCATGGATACCATTCCGGCCATGGTCCGCGATGTGCCCGATGAAGCGGCCATTGCCATGGCCCTGATCGAGAACATCCAGCGCGAAGACCTCAACCCGGTGGAAGAGGCCATCGCCCTGCAGCGCCTGCAGCTGGAGTTCCAGCTGACTCAGCAGCAGGTCGCTGACGCTGTGGGCAAGTCGCGGGTAACCGTGGCCAACCTGCTGCGGCTGATCTCGCTGCCGGAAGTGATCAAGACCATGCTGTCCCACGGCGACCTGGAAATGGGTCACGCCAGGGCTCTGCTCGGTTTGCCGGAAGAACAGCAGGTCGATGGGGCGCGTCATGTTGTCGCACGTGGACTGACCGTGCGCCAGACCGAAGCACTGGTACGCCAGTGGCTCAATGGCAAACCTGAACCGGTCGAACCGGCCAAGCCAGACCCGGACATTACCCGCCTTGAACAGCGTCTGGCAGAGCGTTTGGGCTCGGCAGTACAGATACGTCACGGAAACAAGGGCAAAGGTCAGTTAGTTATCCGGTATAACTCGTTAGATGAGTTGCAAGGTGTGCTAGCTCACATCCGCTGAAACAATTCCTTTTGTAGCGCGTAGTCGGAAATCACTACCCGGCAGTTGAATAGGGGTTAAACCGCCCCTATACTCTGCGCGCATTTTGTCGGCACAAATTATGCCAAGTCATAGCTGACTGGTTGGTCGACTTTCGAGGAGCAGTTGTGATGGAAACCCGCACGCCAAACCGCTTGCCTTTCCATCGCTGGGCGGTTTTTCCGGTACTGTTGGCTCAATGTGTCGTGTTTCTGCTGGCAACTTTGGCGTTGTGGCAGTGGCACGGGGCGGTCAGTGGATATTCAGCACTCTGCGGAGGACTGATTGCCTGGCTGCCAAATGTGTATTTCGCCTGGAAGGCTTTTCGTTACACAGGAGCCAGGGCAGCGCAGGCTATCGTCAAGTCGTTTTACGCTGGCGAAGCAGGCAAATTGATTTTGACGGCAGTGTTGTTTGCACTGACGTTTGCAGGAGTGAAGCCATTGGCGCCGTTAGCAGTCTTCGGTGTCTTTCTGCTGACCCAGTTGGTCAGCTGGTTCGCGCCCCTGCTGATGAATATAAGACTTTCGAGACCTTAGGGCGTTTGAGGCAACCATGGCAGCAGAAACCGCTTCGGGCTATATCCAGCACCACTTGCAGAACCTGACCTTCGGTCAACTACCAGACGGCGGTTGGGGCTTTGCCCATTCCGCAGCAGAAGCCAAAGCAATGGGCTTCTGGGCATTCCACCTGGATACCCTGGGTTGGTCGGTCGCACTGGGTCTGCTTTTCGTATTCCTGTTCCGCATGGCAGCCAAGAAGGCGACTTCCGGTCAGCCTGGCGGCCTGCAGAACTTCGTTGAAGTGCTGGTTGAGTTCGTCGACGGCAGCGTCAAGGACAGCTTCCACGGTCGTAGCCCGGTGATCGCCCCACTGGCGCTGACCATTTTCGTCTGGGTCTTCCTGATGAACGCCATCGACCTGATCCCGGTCGACTGGATTCCTCAGCTGGCCATCCTGATCTCCGGTGATCCGCACATTCCGTTCCGCGCGGTCTCGACCACCGACCCGAACGCGACCCTGGCCATGGCCTTCAGCGTGTTCGCCCTGATCATTTTCTACAGCATCAAGGTCAAGGGTATCGGCGGCTTCCTCGGCGAACTGACCCTGCACCCGTTCGGCAGCAAGAACATTTTCGTTCAGATCCTGCTGATTCCGGTCAACTTCCTGCTTGAATTCGTCACCCTGATCGCCAAGCCGATCTCGCTGGCCCTGCGTCTGTTCGGCAACATGTATGCCGGCGAGCTGGTGTTCATCCTGATCGCGGTAATGTTCGGCAGCGGCCTGCTGTGGCTGAGCGGCCTGGGTGTGGTGCTGCAATGGGCGTGGGCGGTGTTCCACATCCTGATCATCACCCTGCAAGCGTTCATCTTCATGATGCTTACCATCGTCTACCTGTCGATGGCTCACGAAGATAACCATTAAGACCGCCTGGCGTGTCTGATGACCCTTCCGCAGGTGCTGGGGAGGGTCGAAATCGTCCGCAAGGGCAGCTGTACCAAACGATTTTGTTTTACCGCTTCAAACTAAAAAACCTAACCAATACGACGTAAAAGTCGGGAGGAAAGATGGAAACTGTAGTTGGTCTTACCGCTATCGCTGTTGCTCTGCTGATCGGCCTGGGTGCCCTGGGTACCGCCATTGGTTTCGGCCTGCTGGGCGGCAAGTTCCTGGAAGGCGCTGCTCGCCAGCCAGAGATGGTTCCAATGCTGCAAGTTAAAATGTTCATCGTTGCCGGTCTGCTCGACGCCGTAACCATGATCGGTGTTGGTATCGCTCTGTTCTTCACCTTCGCTAATCCCTTCGTTGGTCAAATCGCCGGCTAATCACTCGAATTCTCGAGTGGTTTGGTGTGATGGACAAAGAACGAGCGAGGTGTTGGCGTGAACATTAATGCAACCCTGATTGGTCAGTCCGTTGCGTTCTTCATTTTTGTGCTGTTCTGCATGAAGTTCGTGTGGCCTCCGGTCATCGCGGCATTGCAAGAACGTCAGAAGAAGATCGCGGATGGACTGGACGCTGCCAACCGAGCAGCTCGCGACCTGGAGTTGGCCCAAGATAAAGCGGGTCAGCAACTGCGCGAAGCGAAAGCTCAGGCAGCCGAAATCATTGAGCAAGCCAAGAAGCACGGTGCTCAGATCGTCGAGGAAGCCCGTGATCAGGCCCGCGTCGAAGCTGACCGTGTGAAGGCTCAGGCTCAGGCCGAGATCGAACAGGAAATTAACAGCGTCAAAGACGCGCTGCGCGCCCAAGTGGGTAGCCTGGCCGTTGGCGGTGCTGAAAAGATCCTTGGCGCCACAATCGATCAAAACGCGCATGCGGAGCTGGTTAATAAACTGGCCGCTGAAATTTAAGCGAGGGCGATCATGGCAGAACTGACCACGTTGGCCCGACCTTACGCTAAGGCGGCCTTTGAGCACGCCCAGGCCCATCAGCAACTGGCCAATTGGTCAGCCATGCTCGGCCTGGCTGCTGCAGTGTCGGAAGACGGCACTATGCAGCGCCTGCTCAAGGCCCCGCGACTGACGAGCGCAGAAAAGGCCGCCGCGTTTATTGACGTGTGCGGTGACAAGTTCGACGCACAGGCACAGAATTTCATTCATGTTGCCGCGGAAAACGACCGTCTCCTGCTATTGCCGGAGATTTCGGCTCTGTTCGAGCTGTACAAAGCCGAACAAGAGAAATCCGTGGACGTGGAAGTCACTAGTGCTTTTGCGTTGGACCAAGAACAGCAAGACAAACTCGCCAAGGTTCTCAGTGCACGGCTCAGCCGGGAAGTGCGCCTGCATGCGACGGAGGACGCCTCCCTTATCGGTGGTGTCGTGATCCGCGCCGGCGACCTGGTAATCGATGGCTCGGTTCGCGGCAAAATCGCGAAACTGGCCGAAGCATTGAAATCTTGAGTTTGAAGGGGCAGCAGAGCAATGCAGCAACTCAATCCTTCCGAAATTAGTGAAATCATCAAGGGCCGCATCGAGAATCTCGATGTAGCCTCTCAAGCCCGCAACGAAGGTACCGTCGTCAGCGTTTCTGACGGTATCGTGCGGATTCACGGTCTGGCCGACGTAATGTACGGCGAAATGATCGAGTTTCCAGGTGGCGTGTTCGGTATGGCCCTCAACCTGGAGCAAGACTCCGTTGGTGCGGTAGTACTGGGCGCATACGACACCCTCGCTGAAGGCATGAGCGCCAAGTGCACTGGCCGCATCCTCGAAGTTCCAGTTGGTAAGGAACTGCTGGGTCGCGTTGTCGACGCACTGGGCAACCCAATTGATGGCAAAGGCCCACTGGGCAACACCGAGACCGATGCGGTCGAGAAAGTTGCTCCGGGCGTGATCTGGCGTAAGTCGGTAGACCAGCCTGTACAGACTGGCTACAAATCCGTCGACGCCATGATCCCTGTCGGCCGTGGCCAGCGTGAGCTGATCATCGGTGACCGTCAGATCGGTAAGACCGCCATGGCCATCGACGCCATCATCAACCAGAAAGACTCCGGTATTTTCTGTGTTTATGTTGCTGTCGGCCAGAAGCGTTCCACCGTTGCCAACATCGTTCGCAAGCTGGAAGAAAACGGCGCCCTGGCCAACACCATCGTGGTGGTTGCCAGTGCTTCGGAATCCGCCGCACTGCAATTCCTGGCGCCATACGCCGGTTGCACCATGGGCGAGTTCTTCCGTGACCGCGGTGAAGACGCACTGATCGTATACGATGACCTGTCCAAGCAGGCCGTTGCCTACCGTCAGATCTCCCTGCTGCTGCGCCGTCCACCAGGACGTGAAGCGTACCCAGGTGACGTGTTCTATCTCCACTCCCGTCTGCTGGAGCGTGCATCGCGCGTTTCCGAAGAGTACGTCGAGAAGTTCACCAACGGTGCTGTAACTGGCAAGACCGGTTCCCTGACCGCACTGCCGATCATCGAAACCCAGGCTGGCGACGTTTCCGCGTTCGTTCCGACCAACGTGATTTCCATCACCGACGGTCAGATCTTCCTGGAATCGGCCATGTTCAACTCGGGCATCCGCCCTGCAGTTAACGCCGGTGTTTCGGTATCCCGTGTGGGTGGTGCCGCTCAGACCAAGATCATCAAGAAGCTCTCCGGTGGTATCCGTACCGCTCTGGCTCAGTACCGTGAACTGGCGGCATTCGCCCAGTTCGCTTCTGACCTGGACGAAGCCACCCGTAAGCAACTCGAGCACGGTCAACGTGTTACCGAGCTGATGAAGCAGAAGCAATACGCTCCAATGTCCATCGCGGACATGGCGCTGTCGCTGTATGCCGCTGAGCGTGGGTTCCTGACCGACGTTGAAATCGCCAAAGTCGGCAGCTTTGAACAAGCGCTGATTGCTTACTTCAACCGTGATCACGCCGAACTGATGGCGAAGATCAACGTGAAGGGTGACTTCAACGACGAAATCGACGCTGGCATCAAAGCCGGTATCGAGAAGTTCAAGGCCACCCAAACCTGGTAAGCCGCAGCGGGGGCTTTGCAGCCCCCGCTTGCTAACCTGATAGGTGTTACATGGCAGGCGCAAAAGAGATTCGCAGTAAGATTGCGAGCATCAAAAGCACGCAAAAAATTACCAGCGCCATGGAAAAAGTGGCGGTCAGCAAGATGCGCAAGGCTCAAATGCGCATGGCTGCTAGCCGTCCTTATGCGGAGCGTATCCGCCAGGTTATTGGTCATCTGGCCAACGCTAACCCGGAATACCGCCACCCGTTCATGATCGATCGCCCTGTAAAGCGCGTCGGTTATGTCGTCGTGAGCAGTGACCGTGGTCTGTGCGGTGGCTTGAACACCAACCTGTTCAAGGCCCTGGTCAAGGACATGGCGGTCAACCGCGAGCAAGGTATCGAGATCGATCTTTGCGTGGTTGGCAGCAAAGGTGCGGCGTTTTTCCGCAGCTTCGGCGGTAACGTCGTTGCAGCAATCAGCCACCTGGGCGAAGAGCCGTCGATCAATGATCTGATCGGCAGCGTCAAGGTCATGCTGGACGCTTACCTGGATGGTCGTATCGATCGTCTGTCCGTGGTATCGAACAAGTTCATCAATACCATGACGCAAACGCCAACGGTCGAGCAGTTGATTCCGTTGGTTGCAACCCCGGATCAAGAACTCAAGCACCACTGGGACTACCTCTACGAACCTGACGCCAAAGAGCTGCTGGACGGCCTGATGGTGCGTTACGTGGAGTCGCAGGTCTACCAGGCGGTGGTCGAGAACAACGCGGCTGAACAAGCTGCGCGGATGATCGCGATGAAGAACGCCACCGACAACGCCGGTGACCTGATCAGCGAATTGCAGCTGATCTACAACAAGGCGCGTCAGGCTGCGATCACCCAAGAGATCTCGGAAATCGTCGGCGGCGCTGCCGCGGTTTAACGGTTCAAATATTCAGAGGATCCAGCTATGAGTAGCGGACGTATCGTTCAAATCATCGGCGCCGTCATCGACGTGGAATTCCCACGTGACAGCGTTCCGAATGTCTATAGCGCGCTGAAAGTACAAGGCGCGGAAACTACTCTGGAAGTTCAGCAGCAGCTGGGCGACGGCGTAGTTCGTTCCATTGCGATGGGTTCGACCGAAGGCTTGAAGCGCGGTCTGGACGTTGTCGACACCAAGGCTCCTATCTCGGTACCGGTCGGTAAAGCGACCCTGGGCCGTATCATGGACGTCCTGGGTAACCCGATCGACGAAGCTGGCCCGATCGGTGAAGAAGAGCGTTGGGGTATTCACCGCCAAGCGCCTTCCTTCGCTGACCAGGCAGGCGGCAACGACCTGCTGGAAACCGGCATCAAGGTTATCGACCTGGTTTGCCCGTTCGCCAAGGGTGGTAAAGTTGGTCTGTTCGGTGGTGCCGGTGTAGGCAAAACCGTAAACATGATGGAACTGATCCGTAACATCGCCATCGAGCACAGCGGTTATTCCGTGTTCGCCGGTGTGGGTGAGCGTACTCGTGAGGGTAACGACTTCTACCACGAGATGAAGGATTCCAACGTACTGGACAAGGTTGCTCTGGTATACGGCCAAATGAACGAGCCACCAGGAAACCGTCTGCGCGTAGCGCTGACCGGCCTGACCATGGCTGAGAAGTTCCGTGACGAAGGTAACGACGTTCTGCTGTTCGTCGACAACATCTATCGTTACACCCTGGCCGGTACCGAAGTATCCGCACTGCTGGGCCGTATGCCTTCGGCAGTAGGTTACCAGCCGACCCTGGCTGAAGAGATGGGCGTTCTGCAAGAACGTATCACTTCGACCAAGGAAGGTTCGATCACCTCGATCCAGGCCGTATACGTACCTGCGGACGACCTGACCGACCCGTCGCCAGCGACCACCTTCGCCCACTTGGACGCCACCGTCGTACTGTCCCGTGACATCGCCTCCCTGGGTATCTACCCAGCGGTCGATCCACTGGACTCGACTTCGCGCCAGCTGGACCCGAACGTCATCGGCAACGAGCACTACGACACCGCTCGCGGCGTCCAGTACGTGCTGCAGCGCTACAAAGAGCTGAAGGACATCATTGCGATCCTGGGTATGGACGAACTGTCCGAATCCGACAAGCAGCTGGTATCCCGTGCTCGTAAGATCCAGCGCTTCCTGTCCCAGCCGTTCTTCGTGGCAGAAGTCTTCACTGGTTCTCCAGGTAAATACGTTTCCCTGAAAGACACCATTGCTGGCTTCAGCGGCATCCTCAAAGGTGACTACGACCACCTGCCAGAACAAGCGTTCTACATGGTCGGCGGCATCGAAGAAGCGGTCGAGAAAGCCAAGAAACTGTAATCCCGGCGCCCCGCAAGGGGCGCTAATCAGGTTGAGGCAAGCAGATGGCTATGACAGTCCATTGCGATATCGTCAGCGCGGAAGGAGAGATTTTCTCCGGCCTGGTCGAGATGGTGGTTGCGCACGGTAACCTGGGTGATCTTGGTATCGCTCCAGGCCACGCGCCGCTGATCACTAATCTGAAGCCAGGTCCGATCACGCTGACCAAGCAGGGTGGCGCCCAAGAGGTGTTCTACATCTCTGGTGGTTTCCTCGAGGTCCAGCCGAACATGGTCAAGGTGCTTGCCGATACCGTGCAACGTGCTGCTGACCTGGACGAAGCTCAGGCTCAGGATGCCCTCAAGGCTGCTGAGAACGCCCTGCACGAAAAAGGCGCGGAGTTCGACTACGGCGCCGCTGCCGCACGTCTGGCCGAGGCCGCAGCCCAGCTGCGTACCGTCCAGCAAATGCGCAAGGGCAAGTAATCTGGCTCTGGCCGATCACTTCTGTTGCGATTGAGTTAAAGGGTAGCCTCGGCTACCCTTTTTCTTTTTCTGCGTTTCATATTCTGGTCACATCGCTGGCCTTCTAGGATTGGTAGCCCGTCAATGTCTCTCGATATCGTTATTCTCGCCGCAGGCCAAGGTACCCGGATGCGTTCAGCGCTGCCCAAGGTACTGCACCCGGTCGCTGGTGATTCCATGCTTGGCCATGTTATCCACAGCGCGCGTCAACTACAGCCGCAAGGCATCCATGTGGTGATCGGGCACGGTGCTGAGCTTGTGCGTGAGCGTCTGGCGGCAGATGACCTGAATTTTGTCCTGCAAGACAAGCAGCTGGGTACCGGTCACGCTGTGGCTCAAGCGCTGCCAGCCTTGAGCGCTGAGACCGTGCTGATCCTCTACGGTGATGTGCCGCTGATTGAAGTCGATACCCTCAAGCGCTTGCTGGCCAAGGTCACCCCTGAGCAACTGGGCCTGCTGACGGTCAACCTTGATGACCCAACGGGTTACGGTCGCATCGTCCGTGACGCCCAGGGCCAGGTGGCAGCCATCGTTGAGCACAAGGATGCCAGCCACGCGCAAAAGGCTATCAAGGAAGGCAACACCGGCATTCTGGCAGTACCGGGTGCACGCCTGGCCGAGTGGCTGGGTCGCCTGTCGAACAACAACGCCCAGGGTGAGTACTATCTGACCGACGTAATTGCCATGGCCGTTGCCGATGGCCTGGTGGTCGCCACCGAGCAGCCACTGGACCCGATGGAAGTGCAGGGCGCCAATGATCGTCGTCAGTTGGCTGAACTGGAGCGTCACTACCAGCTGCGTGAAGGTCGTCGTCTGATGGCTCAGGGTGTGACTCTGCGTGATCCGGCGCGTTTTGATGTGCGTGGTGAAGTGACCGTTGGTCGCGACGTGCTCATCGACATCAACGTCATTCTCGAAGGCCGTGTGGTTATTGAAGACGACGTGGTGATCGGGCCGAACTGCGTGATCAAGAACAGCACCCTGCGTAAGGGTGTCGTGATCAAAGCCAACAGCCATCTTGAAGGCGCGATCATGGGTGAAGGCAGCGATGCCGGTCCGTTTGCCCGCCTGCGTCCTGGCAGCGTGCTGGAAGCCCGGGCCCATGTGGGTAACTTTGTCGAGCTGAAGAACGCCCACCTCGGTGAAGGCGCCAAGGCCGGTCACCTGACCTACCTGGGCGATGCCGAGGTAGGAGCACGGACCAACATCGGTGCCGGTACCATTACCTGCAACTATGATGGTGCGAACAAGTTCAAGACCGTCCTCGGTGAGGACGTGTTCATCGGCTCCAACAACTCTCTGGTTGCGCCTGTGGATATCCGTGACGGCGCTACTACTGCCGCTGGTTCGACGATCACCCAGACCGTTGAGGCTGCTCAGTTAGCCGTTGGCCGTGCTCGCCAGCGCAACATCGATGGCTGGAAACGGCCGGAGAAGATCAAGAAGAGCTGAGTTATGCACAGCTGAGCAGAAAGGCCGACTTGATTGTGCATAAGTCGGCCTTTTTGTTTCTTGTGGATATGTTTTCGCGGGGCAAGCCCGCTCCCACAGAGGAGTCAATTCTTGGTGGGAGCGGGCTTGCCCCGCGAAGCTGTGGATAAAAATTATCAACGCCTGCTTGACGGCTCGAAGTCTTTAGGTTTTGATTGGCATCACTAACTTTCGAAACGAAACTTAAAGACGCCATGTCGAAACGTAACACCCCTCAGCGCCGCCACAATATCCTCGCCTTGCTCAACGAGCAGGGGGAAGTGAGCGTTGATGCGTTGGCCAAACGTTTCGAAACCTCGGAAGTCACCATTCGCAAGGACCTTGCCGCCCTGGAAGCCAACGGCTTGTTGCTGCGCCGCTACGGTGGTGCCGTGACCATGCCTCAGGAACTGATCGCCGATCAGGGCCAGCCTGTCTCACTGTACAAGCAGGCAATTGCCCGGGCTGCAGTGGGGCGCATCCGTGAACATGCACGCATCATCATCGACAGTGGCAGTACCACCGCAGCGATGATTCCCGAGCTGGGCCATCAGCCCGGCCTGGTAGTGATGACCAACTCTCTGAATGTTGCCCGTGCCCTGAGCGAGCTGGAGCACGAACCTGTGCTGTTGATGACCGGCGGCACCTGGGACCCGCATTCCGAATCCTTCCAGGGCCAGGTCGCCGAGCAGGTACTACGCTCCTACGATTTCGACCAGTTGTTCATTGGCGCCGATGGCATCGACCTGGCGCGCGGAACCACCACCTTCAATGAGCTGCTTGGCCTGAGCCGGGTGATGGCCGAAGTGGCCCGTGAAGTGATTGTGATGGTCGAGTCGGACAAGGTCGGGCGCAAGATTCCCAACCTCGAGCTGCCCTGGGGCAGCGTCAATACCCTGATTACTGATGAGCGCTTGCCCGATGAGGCGCGTGAACAAATTGAAGCCCGCGGCGTCCATGTGATCTGTGCCGCACTCTCCAAGGAGCATATCTAATGTGTGGAATCGTTGGCGCCGTCGCCGAACGTAATATCACCACTATCCTGATCGAAGGCCTCAAGCGCCTGGAATATCGCGGTTATGACAGCGCAGGTCTGGCGGTCTACACCCAGCAAGGGACCCTGGAGCGTCGTCGCCGCATCGGCAAGGTCAGCGAGCTGGAAGCCGCTGTAGCCGCCGACCCGCTGGCAGGCCAGCTGGGTATTGCCCACACCCGTTGGGCAACCCACGGCGCGCCGACCGAGCATAATGCCCACCCGCATTTCTCCGGCCAGGATCTGGCGGTGGTGCACAATGGCATCATCGAGAACCACGAAGAACTGCGTGAAAAGCTCAAGGGCCTGGGTTACCTGTTCAGCTCTGAGACAGACACCGAAGTCATCGTCCACCTGCTGCACCACACCCTGAAGACCGTCCCGGACCTGGCCGACGCCCTCAAGGCTGCAGTCAAGCAGCTGCACGGTGCTTATGGTCTGGCGGTAATCAGTGTGCATCAGCCGGACCGTCTGTTGGCCGCCCGCAGCGGTAGCCCGCTGGTGATTGGCCTGGGTCATGGTGAGAACTTCCTGGCTTCCGACCAGTTGGCCCTGCGTCAGGTGACCGACCGTTTCATGTACCTGGAAGAAGGCGACATCGCCGAGATCCGCCGCGACCAGGTGACCATTTGGGATCTGGCCGGTACCCAGGTCCAGCGCGAAACCGTGCAGTACCACGAAGGCGCCGAAGCCGCCGACAAGGGCACCTATCGTCACTTCATGCTCAAGGAAATCCACGAGCAACCAACCGTGGTGCAGCGCACCCTGGAAGGGCGTCTGGGCAAAGACCACGTCATGGTCCAGGCCTTTGGCCCGCAAGCCGCCGAGCTGTTCGCCAAGGTCCGCAATGTGCAGATCGTCGCCTGTGGTACCAGCTACCACGCCGGTATGGTTGCCCGTTACTGGCTTGAAGAGCTGGCAGGGATTCCGTGCCAGGTAGAAGTGGCCAGCGAGTTCCGTTACCGCAAGGTAGTGGTGCAGCCGGATACCCTGTTCGTGTCGATTTCCCAGTCCGGTGAAACCGCCGACACCCTGGCCGCCTTGCGCAACGCCAAGGAACTCGGCTTCCTCGGTAGCCTGGCGATCTGCAACGTTGGTATCAGCTCGCTGGTGCGCGAGTCGGACCTGACCCTGCTGACCCAGGCCGGTCCGGAAATCGGTGTGGCCTCGACCAAGGCATTCACCACCCAGTTGGTGTCGCTGATGCTGCTGACCCTGTCCCTGGGCCAGGTCCGTGGCACCCTGAAGGCGGGTGTCGAAGCCGAGCTGGTTGAAGAACTGCGCCGCTTGCCTACGCGCCTGGGCGAAGCCCTGGCCATGGACGCCATCGTCGAGAAGACCGCCGAGCTGTTCGCCGACAAGCACCACACTCTGTTCCTGGGCCGTGGCGCACAGTTCCCGGTGGCAATGGAAGGCGCGCTCAAGCTCAAGGAGATCTCCTACATCCACGCCGAAGCTTATCCGGCCGGTGAGCTCAAGCATGGCCCGCTGGCCCTGGTCGACAGCGACATGCCAGTGGTCACCGTGGCGCCGAACAACGAACTGTTGGAGAAGCTCAAATCAAACCTGCAGGAAGTGCGCGCCCGTGGCGGTGAGCTGATTGTCTTCGCCGACGAAAACGCCGGTATGAGCAATGGCGAAGGCACCCATGTGATTGCTGTGCCGCACATCATCGATGCCCTGGCACCAATCCTCTACACCATTCCGCTGCAACTGCTGTCGTACTACGTGGCCGTGCTCAAAGGCACCGACGTCGACCAGCCGCGGAACCTGGCGAAATCGGTAACGGTTGAGTAACGATCGCTGTTGTTACCTCAGAGCTGGTCTGCAGGTAATTGATAACTCTTGAACCCCCGTATTTACGGGGGTTTTTTTTGAGCTGATCCACGGGTCTGGATTTCACACGTCATTCGCCGCGCGTGGCGCCCATGTTGGCACCTTCTGCCTCGGTTTACGGATTGTGGATGAGCCGGCGTAATAGCATCAATATCACTATTTCGTATTGATTACACTTGTAATATTCAAAAATAATATATGCACATGCTCTGTGCATGCTACGTTTAATTTGCGAATCTTAGTGATTCGCATTCAGCTCAATACAAGGAACCGTACTATGAGTTTTAAGAAAATCGTCACATTGACCGCATCCATCAACATCCAGGGACCAGCAGGCGGCCCTGACATGGAGCCCCCTATTTGGGCAAAGTATATTATTAACTCTTGAGCATAGCGACGTTAACTTAGCCGCCCCAACCACAAAAATCCTTGGCATATGAACTATTTAAATCAGGGCGGTTATTACGCGCCGCTGCCAACCTCAATCATCTGTCTAATTACTATCGAAGTCCGTTAATCACGACGCTCAGAGAAGCCATAGGCGAGTACAAAAAGCTCACCAAAAAACTGGACTTCCCCAAGGAGTTCATGCTTCAAGAAGTTGGCTGCATCGGCATTATCAACCCTCAGTACCTGACTGAAGACTTAACCTATAAGCAACTGATCGGCATGCCGGCTGGCGAGCAGGTTACGAAAAGCGATCGGCGCTTCGGCGCGCTGGTCAACCAGTACGAAATGGCAACCAGCCCTTTGTCCGCGCTACCGGGGCGGTATGTCTACCCGTTCCTCTCGTCAGCAGTCCTCAAGTTGGGTTTGAATGTGGCCCCAGAGCAGCTATTAAAAGGAAAAATTGACAGGTACTTTCTGCGTAAAGCCGCCTATGAGAGATACGCTGAAAAGACCTTATGGAATACGAGAAAAGGTGGAGTTACAGGATTGACCCAACGTGCGATCTCCCACAACAAAAGAGACATTACCGATGTCTTGCTCAGTGGCCCGTTGATCGACAAAGGCATGATTGAGAGTGACCAGGTGGAACGTTTGATTGATGAAATTTCTGTTGGCGCAAAAAAATGCCCGCACTTTTTGGTCCACCTGTTTTCAGCGAATCTCTTCATCCGACACTGGGAGAGTCTTTATGCCAAAGGCCAATGAGGGTGGATACGTGGCCTGGGCGGAAAATCTTCACCGGGTTATGTATAATTCCAAGATGATTCTGTTGGCTGAGTGCAGGAATGACTTCATATTCTTTGACACAGACCAGACTGCGTTCGTTTCAACTGTACTTGGTAAACACGCCTCGCAACTAGACAGCGAGGCGGAGAAGCTCGTCGATGAGTTGATCGGGCTCGAGATTCTAACCCTCGCACAAGTCCCGGATTTCTCGAAAAAATTTTCCGATATCAAAACATCCATAGGAACTGCCCGTTGCGCATGGCAAGGTGGCCGAGACGGCTGGGTGCTTTCATCTATCCGCCTGCATACCTTATTGAAAGCGATGAAGTACCTGAAGCACGCCAAGTGTGAGTCGCAGGTCGGTCACCTACAGGGGCTGCTTGATCACCTACGGAAAAGCGTTCCCACCGTCCCACTTACCAATCAAGCCAGATTGATTTCCCTGGGCAGTAATATCAACCTGGCGATCAAGCTTTTAAATACCGAGGTGAAATGCCTTGAGTTTGCCTACTGCCTGGCGAGCATGGCATTTGAAGAAAACCTTTCCTGTAGTTTCTGCATTGGCGTTCAATCCTATCCCTTCATATCTCACGCTTGGGTCAGAGGTCCGGAGGGAGTGGTGCTCGACAGTGACGAACTTGAAAAAGACCTGGCGTTGATGGTGGTCATAGGAGCCACATCATGAAAAAAAGTGAGTTTCTGAACACCACGAGGGTGTGTGCTGACATCCTCTGGAACTCGAACAGGCACCTGCGGATCTGTTTCATTATTTCGGTGCTGCTGGACTTATTGGTGGTGGCATTTTCTGTCGCTGCGCCTACCGTGCTCAAAAATTTGATCGACTCGTTCAATAGTGGTGAGACAGGCAATAACCTGGCGCTCCTAGGCGTTGGGTATGGCCTGACATGGTTGGCCGCTGAAGTATTCGTGCGAATAAAAGTAGTTATAGGCACTGAGGTCATTGAGGAGGTCAAGAAGCAGGCGAGCAGCAGATTTTGCATGAATACCATCTTCGAGTGGCATGCCGCGAGGCCCGGTTTTTCACCCGGCGTCTTTTCCACCAAGCTCAATCAAATCAACTCGGCTATTCCGGTTTTCCTGGATGGGTTGATGGGGCAAGTATTGCCATTGATCGTAAGGCTGTGCTTGTCAGTGGCGATTTTAGTTCAGTTCGTTCCTGATATTTATTCTATTGCCCTCATCGTGGTGGTGGGCTCGTTTGCAGGTGTCTCCTTATTCACCTTCAGCATCATCGGGGACAGGCAACGGGCTGCTAACGGTGCCCTGCAGTCCGCATTCGGTCTAATCTTGGACGTTCTCAAAAATCGTGAGCTTATTATCGCTCATGCCGAAGAAGAGAAGGAAATCACCCACATCGAGCAGTCACTCGGGCAGTCCAAAAAATCGATCGTCAGTAATGTATATGTCCAACAACTCGTCAGCACAGTGCAGATAGTACTGTTAGGTGCAGGTTTGGCAGGCATTACCGCCTTAGCGGCTTATGATCTCGCCGCTAAAACAATTACGCTGGGTGACTTCGTCCAAGTCAACGCGTATCTCCTGCAATTTGTGCTTCCTGTCAGTTACTTTGGAATGGTGATAAGCGGAATTAAACGGTCCTCCGTGACGCTGGGTGAAAATAGTCACCTGCTGGAGAGAAACCTGAGCGATTTCAGTACGCCTTCCGGGATTGATCTCGGGAGCGCACCTCGTGTGTCGTTGTCGAATGTTTCCCTCCATGACAGCTTGGGTGTGTCGGTTCTGAATGACGTTTCATTCGAAGTCGAATCCGGACGATCGCTTGCAATCGTCGGTCCTTCAGGCGCAGGGAAAACGACGCTTATTAAAACGCTGGTGGGGCTTAGTACGCCAACCACAGGAGAAATAGCGTTTGATCGCGTCCAACTAACCCCGTCGAACATCAGGCAATCGCGAAAAAACGTAGGGTACGTACCTCAGGACGATTACTTGCTGGACCGTAGCGTTTACGAAAACGTTTCTAGTCGAGAATGCAAGGACGACAGTGCAATCTATAAGTGTCTGAATGATGTCGGTTTGAAATTAGATGCCCGTCAGGACGCCAGAGCCATCAGCGTGAAGATACTTTCCGGGGGAGAAAAACAACGGGTTTCACTGGCTAGAGCCATCGCGCGAAAAGCAAAGGTCATTATTTTTGACGAGCCCACGTCTTCCCTGGATATCGACTCCAAGAAGATTATCGAACAAGTATTTTTTGGTTCGTTGGCTGGCGAAACGACCCGAATTATCGTCACTCACGATTTGAACGAGGCCAAGAAGGCGGACGCCATTGTCGTTCTGGAGGGAGGATGCGTTTCGGCAACGGGCGACCATGCTACGTTGATGCTGCGCCCTGGGTGGTATCGGCGCCAATGGCTTCAACTCAACCCCAGTGTTCGAGAGTACTGATAGCAACTGTTCAAGTCAGCCGAAAGCTGGCCTGGATCAATAGCTGCCGTGTCTGCTTGGCATACTGTGAAAAATCCATTTTCCCTTTTCACGGATGAAAGGCTATGCAAACACTGGATCGAAAACTCGATATCCAGCCCCTGTCGCGGGCTGACATGACCATCCAACTCAACGGCCAACCGGTCGAAGTCGCCTCCGGTGAGACGGTGCTTACCGTGCTCAATGCCGTGGGCATTCGCCAGGTGGCGCGCAACGATCACGCGCAACTGACGGGCGCTTTTTGTGGCATGGGCGTGTGCCACTGCTGCCTGGTTTCAATCAACGGGCGGCCCAAGCGTCGCGCCTGCCAGACCGTGGTCCAGCCTGGTATGCAGGTAGACACCCTGAGCAACCGCTTTGCCGGGCAGGAGGCGCCATGAGTCTGCGTCCTGTAATTGTCGGCGGTGGTTCGGCAGGCATGGCGGCCGCCATTGAACTGGCGCGCCACGGTGTATCTAGTGTGCTGTTCGATGAAGCCTCGCGGCCAGGTGGAGTGGTGTATCGCGGGCCGCTGCGCGCAGGTGTTGATCTGGGGTATCTCGGCGCGCGCTACAGCAAGGCCCTGAACACCCTGCACAAGGAATTTGCCGCCTGCGCCGGGCAGATCGACCTGCGCCTGAACAGCCGGGTGGTAGGCGGTGACGAGCAGCGCCTGATGGTGCTCGATGAACAAGAGTGTCTGCACCAGATCGACTACTCGCACCTGGTGCTGTCGGCCGGATGCCACGAGCGCAATGTGCCGTTTCCAGGCTGGACGCTACCCGGTGTGCTGTTGCTCGGTGGTTTGCAACTGCAGATCAAAAGCGGCGTGGTCAAACCCTTGGGCAGCACAGTGATTGCCGGCACCGGTCCGTTGCTGCCGTTGGTGGCCTGCCAGTTGCACGCTGCCGGGGCGAAAGTGGTCGGCGTCTATGAAGCCTGCGCCTTCGGCAAGATCGCCAAGGAAAGCCTGGCGCTGTTGAACAAGCCACAGCTGTTCCTCGATGGCCTGAGCATGCTCGGCTACATGAAGCTCAATGGCATTCCGATGTATTACGGCTGGGGCGTGGTCGAGGCCAAGGGCGAAGGCGAACTCGGACAGGTGATCCTGGCGCCGTATGACAACAACTGGCAGCCCGATCACAGCCGCGCCCAGCGTGAGCCTGCGCAGACCCTGGCGGTGGGCTACGGCTTTATCCCGCGAACCCAGTTGAGCCAGCAGCTGGGCCTGGAACATGGCTTCAATGACGATGGCTACCTGCGTGCCACGTGCAACGTCTGGCAACAGAGTAGTCAGCCGCACATTCATCTGGCGGGTGACATGAGTGGTATCCGCGGCGGTGAGGCCGCGATGCTGACCGGGCGTATCGCCGCCGTATCGATCCTGCTGCAGCGCGAAGTGCTGAATGCCGAACAAGCCATCGAGCTACGCGAGCAGTACCTTGGCCAGTTGGCAGCGATCAAACGCTTTCGTGCCGGGATAGAGCGCTACACCCAGCGTGGCACCCGGCAGATCGAATTGCCGCGCGCCGATACGGTGATCTGTCGCTGCGAACATGTCACCCGTGCGGATATCGACCTGGCCCTGGAGCAGGGTGTGCAAGACATGGCAGCCTTGAAGATGCGCACCCGGGTGAGTATGGGCGACTGTCAGGGACGCATGTGCGTTGGCTATTGCAGCGACCGCTTGCGCGAAGCCACGGGGCGCGCTGACGTCGGTTGGTTGCGCCCGCGTTTTCCGGTCGACCCGATTCCTTTCTCGGCATTCCAGCAACCCGGCGCGGAGGGCTGACCCATGAACAGAACCTATGATGTCGTGATTGCTGGCGGTGGTGTTATCGGCGCCTCCTGCGCTTATCAGTTGTCCAAACGCAAGAACCTGAAGATCGCCCTGATCGATGCCAAGCGCCCGGGCAATGCCACACGCGCTTCGGCCGGTGGCTTATGGGCGATAGGCGAGTCGGTTGGCCTCGGCTGCGGGGTGATTTTCTTTCGCATGATGTCCAGCCAGCACAAACGCCAGGCCCAAGGCGCTGCGGTGGCGGTGGATGCCAGTACGCCACACATCCTGCCGCAATCGTTCTTCGACTTTGCCCTGCAGTCCAATGCACTTTATCCACAGCTGCACCAGGAGTTGATCGAGCGTCACGGCATGGACTTCAAGTTTGAACGCACGGGCTTGAAGTATGTGATCTACGACGATGAAGACCAGCTGTATGCCGAGCATATCGTTGCGCAGATCCCGCACCTGGCCGAGCAAGTGCGCTGGCTCGACCGCGAGGCCCTGCGCCTGGCGGAACCTGCAGTCAGCCATTCGGCGCGTGGTGCGCTGGAGTTTCTCTGCGATCACCAGGTCAGTCCCTTCCGTCTGGCCGATGCCTATATGGAAGCGGCGCGGCAGAACGGTGTGGACCTGTTTCACAACACCAATGTCACCGGCGTGCTGCACCAGGGATCCCGGGTCAGTGGGGTGCAGACCGCCGAAGCGGGTACCTTTCATTGTCAGACCCTGATCAATGCTGCGGGCGCCTGGGCCGCTGAACTCAGCGAACAGGCGACCGGCCTGCGGATCCCGGTCAGTCCGGTGAAGGGCCAGATCATCCTCACCGAACGCATGCCCAAGCTGTTGAACGGCTGTCTGACCACCAGCGATTGCTACATGGCACAGAAGGACAACGGCGAGATCCTGATTGGCAGCACCACCGAAGACAAGGGCTTCGACGTCAGCAACACCTTCCCGGAAATCAATGGCCTGGTGCAGGGTGCCGTTCGCTGTATTCCGGAGCTGGCGCAGATCAACCTCAAACGTACATGGGCCGGCTTGCGGCCCGGGTCGCCGGATGAATTGCCGATCCTTGGGCCGGTGCCGGAAGTCTCCGGCTACCTGAATGCCTGTGGACATTTCCGCACGGGCATCCTGACCTCGGCGATCACCGGTGTGATGATCGACAAGGTTCTGCATGGGGAAAACTCACCTGTGGATATCACCCCGTTTCTAGCCGAGCGCTTCCACACCGGGGCTGTGGATAAACTCAAGACCGCGCAGGCATAAGCGTTGTATGACCGGCCTTATTGGCCGGTCATACGTTCGATCAGGTCCAGGCAATGCCGGACCTGTGGAGAGTTATCCCCAACCCTGCGACTGAGAATGATGGGGGAAACCGCCGCTGCTTCGCTCAGCGGTGCATAAACGATGTCGTCGCGATGCTGGCGTTGCACCGAGGCGGGTACCAAAGTTATCCCCAGGCCGGCGGCCACCAGTCCTAGAGCGGTCTGCAGTTCATTGGTCCACTGGATCACCTGTACGCTCAGCCCCTGGCTGGAGAACAACGCCATGATGTGGTCGGCGTAACTCGGGCGTGGTGTGGCGGGGTAGAGGACGAAGGGTTCAAAGGCCAGGCGCACCAGGTCAATGGGCTGGCCAATCAACGGATGTCCACAGGGCAGGGCGACCACCAGCGGATCTTCGCGCAATACCTGTTGATCGATGGCGGGGTCGTTGATGTGAATACGGCCAAAGCCGATATCGATGCGCCCGGCTTTCAAGGCTTCGACTTGTTGCAGGGTGATCATCTCCTGCAGGCCCAGCTCCAGTTCTTCAGTGCGTCGGAGTTGGCGAATCAAGTCGGGCAGCAAGTCATAAAGTGTCGAGGGGGCGAAACCGATACGCAGCCATTGGCGCTCGCTGTTGGCGATTCGCCGGGTACCTTCGGAAATCTGCTCAAGCTGGTCGAGCAACATTGCACTCTGCTCGTAAAAGTAGCGCCCGGCTTCAGTCAGGCGCAGCGGACGGCTGCGCTCCAGCAATTCGACCCCCAGGGTTTCCTCCAGCTGACGGATCTGCCGGCTCAAGGGCGGCTGGGCGATGTGCAGCTGTTCGGCGGCGCGGGTGAAGTTCAGGGTCTGCGCGAGCACCCGGAAGTAACGCAGATGGCGCAGTTCCATGATACCTCCAGGGTATTGTTGCCTACCCAACAGATATTGGACTGCCTGCCGGGGCTGACGCAAGCTGGCGTCCTGTGGATAACCAGACCCTGTGGATATCGTCCAGCAAGAACAAGAAGAGGGCAGCCCATGAGCAGCCACCTGTTGAGCGAGCGCAGCTGTGTGTTTGAGCGCGCCGACCCTTATGCCGTGTCCGAATACGTTAACCAGCATGTGGGTGGTCATAGCCTACGTCTGCCCAGAACCGGCGACCTGCAAGCGAGCATCAACCATCGCAAGTTTGCCAGCCTCGACCTGTGCCGCTTGAGCTATGGCGGCAAGGCGCGGATAACCTCGCCTGCTCTGGGTACCCTTTATCACCTGCAGATATTGCTCAAGGGCCACTGCCAGTCCAACTGTCGCGGCAATGAGCATTACTACGTGCCCGGTGAGCTGCTGCTGATCAACCCGGACGATCCGGTGGACCTGACCTACTCGGCCGACTGCGAGAAGTTCATCCTCAAACTGCCGGTCAGCCTGCTGGAGCAGGCGTGCCAGGAGCAGCGTTGGCAAGTGCCCGAGGGTGGCATCCGTTTCAACCGCGCGCGGCATGTCACTGGCGAGTTGGAAGGCTTTATCGGCCTGCTTGGTCTTGTGTGCGAAGAAGCGGAATCCACTCATTCATTGCTGCAGGTACAGGAGCATTACGGGCGCATCGTTGCGAGCAAGCTGCTCAGCTTGCTTGGCAATAATGTTCAGCGTGGCGAACCCGCGCAGCAGCCTCACTCGTTCGAGCAGCTGGCGGCTTACATCGACGCCCATCTGGATCAGGACATCAGTGTTGTCCAGCTGATGAATGTGGCGCGGGTCAGCGAGCGCTCCTTGTACTCGCTGTTCGAACGCCATGCCGGCTTATCGCCCAAAGGCTATGTGCGCCAGCGCAAGCTTGAGCGGATTCATGCGGCGTTGCAGGACCCGGCAAGCCCGGTGCGCAACGTTACCGAGATCGCGCTGGACTACGGTTTCCTGCACCTGGGGCGCTTTGCCGAAAGCTACCGTCAGCGTTACGGCGAGCTGCCCTCGGTCACCTTCAAGCGTCATCGCTGACCCCTGGTCAGCCCTTGCGCAAACTGGATAACGATTCGCAGGAAACGGCTATTGGCCCTTTTGTACTGCTCCTAACCTGAGATCGCGAACACTGCCCGGCAGGTTCGCCATTGGGTTTCGATAACAACAACAAAAGAGACACGCCACATGCGAGCTATCGATATCAACAGCCTGATCGATCAGGCGAAGTTCAATACTTTCCACTGGCGTGTGCTGTTCTGGTGCGCGCTGATCATCATCTTCGACGGTTATGACCTGGTCATCTATGGCGTGGTGTTGCCGGCGTTGATGCAGGAGTGGGGCATGACCCCGCTGCAAGCTGGCGCCCTTGGCAGCTATGCCTTGTTTGGCATGATGTTCGGTGCCCTGGTGTTCGGGCCCTTGTCCGACCGCATCGGGCGCAAGAAATCCATCATGATCTGCGTGATCCTCTTCAGCGGCTTTACCGTGCTCAATGGTTTCGCCCGCAACCCTACCGAATTCGGCATCTGTCGCTTCCTGGCGGGTTTGGGTATCGGCGGGGTGATGCCCAACGTGGTGGCGTTGATGAACGAGTACGCGCCTAAACGTATGCGCAGCACCCTGGTCGCCATCATGTTCAGTGGCTACTCGGTGGGTGGCATGCTCTCGGCGGGTCTGGGTATCGTGTTGTTGCCGGCCTTCGGTTGGCAGTCGGTGTTCTATGTAGCGGTCATTCCCTTGCTGCTGTTGCCGCTGATCCTGCGCTTTTTGCCGGAGTCCCTGGGTTTTCTGGTGCGCCAGGGGCGTACCGAACAGGCCAGCCAATTGCTGCAACGGGTCGAACCCAGCTACCAGCCACAGGCAGGTGACCGCCTGGAAGTGGTCACAGGCGTTGAGGCCGGTGGTTCTGTGCCGCAGCTGTTCCGTGAAGGTCGGGCATTGAGCACCTTGATGCTCTGGGTCGCGTTCTTCTGTTGCCTGCTGATGGTCTATGCCCTCAACTCCTGGCTGCCAAAACTGATGAGCAATGCCGGTTACGGCCTGGGATCGAGCCTGGCCTTCCTCCTGGTGCTCAACTTCGGGGCGATTTTTGGTGCGGTCGGTGGCGGCTGGATTGGCGATCGGTTCAAGCTCGACCGTGTGCTGGTGGTGTTCTTCGCGCTGGCAGCGTTGTCGATCAGCCTGCTTGGCTTCAAAAGCCCGACACCGGTGTTGTACTTGCTGATCGCGATTGCCGGGGCCACCACTATTGGTACGCAGATCCTGGCCTATGCCTGTGTCGCCCAGTTCTATCCGATGGGCATCCGCTCCACGGGGCTGGGGTGGGCATCGGGCATAGGTCGTAGCGGGGCCATCGTCGGCCCGATCCTCGGCGGCCTGTTGCTGGGTATCCAGTTGCCGCTGGCACTGAACTTCATGGCCTTCGCGGTGCCGGGTGCGGTGGCGGCGGTGGCGATGATGGTGTTTGCCAGCCGTAGTTCTGCGCAGGCCGGGGTAGGGCTGCAGTCGGCGGCTTAGTCTCATCGCGGGGCAAGCCCGCTCCCACCGGGACCGCGTTGAACCGGTGGGAGCGGGCTTGCCCCGCGATACAGACGCCACAGTTCTCAAGTCAAAAACAACAATAAAAAGAGCACGTCATCATGAACAACTTCCGTCCAACCGGGTTGCTGTCTTTGCTCGCCCTGAGTTTCACCACCCAGGCCGCCGAACCTGATTTCTTCAAGGACGCCACCGCCACTCTGCAGGCGCGCAACTACTACTTCAGCCGTGATTTTTCCGGCATCGTCGGCGCCAACCAGCAGTCCAAGGCCGAGGAGTGGGGGCAGGGCTTCATTCTCAATTTCAAGTCGGGCTACACCCCCGGAACCATCGGTGTGGGCGTCGATGCCATCGGCCTGCTCGGCCTCAAGCTCGACAGCAGCCCGGACCGTACCGGCACCGGCCTGCTGCCGGTACAGGATGACGGCCGTGCCGCTGACGAATACAGCCGCGCAGGGGCGACCTTGAAGCTGCGCTATTCGAAGACCGAACTGAAGGTCGGTGAACTGCAAACCAACCTGCCGATCCTCCAGTACAACGACTCTCGCCTGCTGCCGCCGACTTATCAGGGCGCCAGCATCAGCTCGGCCGAAATCGACGGCCTGACCCTGCAGGTCGGGCACCTGAGCTCCACCAGCCTGCGCAACGAATCGGGCGACGAAAAAATGATCGCCATGCTCGGGCACCTGCCTCAGCGTCAGGCTGACAGCGATGCCTTCAACTTTGCCGGTGGTGACTACAGCTTCAACGCTAACCGCAGCACCCTGAGCCTTTGGTATGGCCGTCTGGAGGATATCTATCAACAGGGTTTTGTCGGCCTCAAGCACAGCCAGCCGGTGGGTGATTGGGTGCTCGGCGCCAACCTTGGCTACTTCAGCGCCAAGGAGCAGGGCGAAAGCCGCATCGGCGATATCGACAACCAGGCGTTCTATTCGCTGTTGTCGGCCAAGCGCGGCGGGCATACCTTCAGCGTCGGCTACCAGGGAATCTTTGGCGAGAACGCGTTTCCACGAGTGTTTCCGAACATTTCACCGTTGGGTAACGAGGTGCCAACCTATGAGTTTTCCTATGCCGATGAGCGCTCCTGGCAGGTGCGCTATGACTACGACTTTGTGGCCATGGGGGTTCCGGGGCTGACGGCAACGGTGCGCTACCTGAAAGGCAATAATGTCGACACCGGGCTGGGCTTCGAGGGCAAGGAGCATGAGCGTGATCTGGACATCGGCTATGCGGTGCAGAGCGGTGTGTTGAAGGGGCTGGGGGTGCGCTTGCGCAATGCCATGGCGCGGTCCAACTACCGTTCGGATATTGATGAGAACCGGGTGATCCTGACGTATACCTGGACCTTGTTGTAACTGATCGCGGGGCAAGCCTGCTCCCACGGTGGGAGCGGGTTTGCCCCCGATGCTTTTGGAAACACACCGTCCATCCACGGATTGGTCGAAAACCCGTGCTATCGCTTAGACTCGCAGGATAACTACAACGAGTGTCCTGGTATGGAGAGTCCCCTGCTCAGTGAGCGCAGCCGGGTTTTCGATCGTGCCGATCCTTATGCCGTGTCGACCTACGTCAATCAGCATGTGGGGGTGCACCACATCCGCCTGCCGCGTTACGGGCATCCCGAGGCGTGCCTCGATCATCGCAAATTCGCCAGCCTTGATCTGTGCCGGATCAGCTACGGTGGCGAAGTACGGGTGATGTCGCCGGCGTTGGAAAACGTCTTTCACCTGCAAATCCTGCTGCGTGGCCATTGCCTGTGGCGGCGTGGTCGTGCCGAGCGTTTGCTCGGGCCGGGCGAGTTGCTGTTGATCAATCCGGACGAACCGGTCGACCTGGCTTATTCCGCCGACTGCGAAAAATTCATTCTGAAGCTGCCCAACCGCTTGCTGGAAAGTGTTTGCGATGAGCAACGCTGGCAGCGCCCAGGCGAAGGCGTGCGCTTTCTCCAAAGTCATTACCAATTGCTGGCGCTGGAAGGATTCGCCGGGCTGCTGGCCATGGTCTGCCATGAAGCCGAAGCCAGTGAGCCGCTGTTGCGGGTGCAGGAGCACTACAGCCAGATCGTCGCCAGCAAGATGCTGACCTTGATGCCGACCAACGTCAGTCGCGAGGCACTGACCAGCCAGGCCGTGACCTTTGACCGGATTGCCGGCTACATCGAGGGCAACCTCAAGCTGGATATCTGCAGTGAACAACTGGCGCGCCAGGCCAGCATGAGCCTGCGTTCGTTGTATGCGTTGTTCGAGCGCAATGCCGGAACCACGCCGAAAATCTACATACGCCAGAAGAAGCTCGAACGTATTCACGCCAGCCTCGCCGACCCCAACTGCCCGGTGCGCAGCATCACCGAACTGGCCATGGATTATGGCTTCGTGCACCTGGGCCGTTTCTCGGAAAACTACAAGTCGCTGTTCGGCGAACTCCCCTCCGACACCCTCAAGCGTCGTTCCTGACACTTTGCAGAAAACGGATAAAGGTCTGCACAAAGCGGATATTTGCCGTCCCCCTCGCTCCTTAACCTGACATGGCCTGAACACAATAACAACGGAGGCCCCGGCCATGTCCCTGGGATTCGATTACCTTAATTCCCTGCTTGAAGAAGATCAGGAGAAGGGCGTCTTTCGCTGCAAGCGCGAGATGTTCACCGACCCCCGTCTGTTCGATCTTGAGATGAAACACATCTTCGAGGGCAACTGGCTGTACCTTGCCCACGAGAGCCAGATTCCTGAAAAGAACGACTTCCTCACCACCACCATGGGGCGCCAGGCGATCTTCATCGCGCGCAACAAGGATGGTGTGCTCAATGCCTTCCTCAATGCCTGCAGCCACCGCGGTGCGATGCTCTGCCGGCACAAGAGCGGTAACCGCTCGTCCTACACCTGCCCGTTCCACGGCTGGACTTTCAACAACTCCGGCAAGCTGCTCAAGGTCAAGGATCCGGTCGATGCCGGCTACCCGGCGAGCTTCAACTGCGAAGGCTCCCATGACCTGACCAAGGTCGCGCGTTTCGAGTCCTATCGCGGCTTCCTGTTTGGCAGCCTGAACCCGGACGTCGTGCCGCTGGTCGAGCACCTGGGCGAATCGGCAAAGATCATCGACATGATCGTCGATCAGTCGCCGCAAGGTCTGGAAGTGCTGCGCGGTTCTTCCTCCTACATCTATGAAGGCAACTGGAAGCTGACCGCCGAGAACGGCGCCGATGGCTACCACGTCAGCGCCGTGCACTGGAACTATGCTGCCACCCAGAACCAGCGCAAGCAGCGCGAGGCGGGCAGCGAAGTGAAAACCATGAGTGCGGGCGGCTGGGCCAAGAGCGGTGGTGGTTTCTACTCCTTCGACAAAGGTCACCTGCTGCTCTGGACCCGTTGGGCCAACCCCGAGGACCGTCCGCTGTTTGAACGCCGTGACGAGCTGGCCGCCGACTTCGGTCAGGCCCGTGCCAACTGGATGATCGAGAACTCGCGCAACCTGTGCCTGTACCCGAACGTGTACCTGATGGACCAGTTCAGCTCGCAGATCCGTATTGCCCGGCCCATCGCCGTGGACAAGACCGAGATCACCATCTATTGCATCGCGCCGAAGGGCGAGAGCGCCGAGGCCCGCTCCCAGCGCATCCGTCAGTACGAGGACTTCTTCAACGTCAGCGGCATGGCCACTCCGGACGACCTCGAAGAGTTCCGCTCGTGCCAGATGGGTTATCAGGGCGGGCGTGGCTGGAACGACATGTCCCGCGGGGCCACCCATTGGGTCGACGGCGCCGATGCCGCTGCGCAGGAAATCGACCTGCATCCGCAAATGAGCGGTGTGCGTACCGAAGACGAAGGCCTGTTCGTGCTGCAACACAAGTACTGGCAGGAAACCATGCTCAAGGCCCTCGCCGACGAGCAACAGCTGATCCCAGTGGAGGCCGTGCAATGAGCATTTCCTTCGAGCAAGTACGCGACTTTCTCTATGAAGAAGCGCGTTACCTGGACGACAGCCAGTGGGACAACTGGCTGGAGTGCTACGCCGCCGACGCCACCTTCTGGATGCCGGCCTGGGACGACAACGACCAGCTTACCGAAGACCCGCAACGGGAAATCTCGCTGATCTGGTACGGCAACCGTGGCGGTCTGGAAGACCGTGTGTTCCGGATCAAGACCGAACGCTCCAGTGCGACCATGCCCGACACCCGGACCTCGCACAACATCAGCAACATCGAACTGCTGGAACAGAACGATGGCGTCTGCAAGGTGCGCTTCAACTGGCACACCCTGAGCTTTCGCTACAAGACAGTGGACAGTCACTTCGGCACCAGTTTCTACACCCTTGATGTGCGCGGCGAACGGCCGCTGATCAAGGCCAAGAAAGTCGTGCTCAAGAACGACTACGTGCGTCAGGTCATCGACGTTTACCACATCTGAATCCAGCTTTTCTGCGAGGTGCGCCATGCACAAGATCGCCTTGAATTTCGAAGACGGGGTTACCCGTTTCATTGACGCCACTGCTGACGAAACCGTGGCCGATGCCGCCTACCGCCAAGGCATCAACATTCCGCTGGACTGCCGTGATGGCGCCTGCGGTACCTGCAAGTGCTTTGCCGAGGCCGGTCGTTACGACCTGGGCCAGGAATACATCGAAGATGCCTTGAGCGAGGAAGAAGCCGCCCAGGGTTATGTGCTGACCTGCCAGATGCGCGCCGAAAGCGATTGCGTGGTGCGCATTCCGGCATCGTCGCAGGTGTGCAAGACCGAGCAGTCCAGCTACCAGGCCAGCATCAGCGCAGTACGCCAGCTGTCCGATAGCACCATTGCCCTGTCGATCAAGGGTGATGCCCTGAGCCGTCTGGCCTTCCTGCCCGGGCAATACGTCAACCTCGGCGTGCCCGGCAGCGAGCAGACCCGTGCTTATTCGTTCAGCTCGCTGCAAAAGGACGGCGAGGTCAGTTTCCTGATCCGCAACGTGCCGGGCGGCCTGATGAGCAGCTTCCTCACCGGCCTGGCCAAGGCTGGCGACAACATGACCCTGGCCGGCCCGTTGGGCAGTTTCTACCTGCGTGAAATCCGCCGCCCTCTGCTGTTGCTGGCGGGTGGTACCGGGCTGGCGCCGTTCACCGCGATGTTGGAAAAGATCGCCGAGGAGGGCAGCGAGCATCCGCTGCATCTTATCTACGGCGTGACCAACGACTTCGACCTGGTGGAGCTTGACCGCCTGCAAGCGCTGGCGGCACGCATCCCCAACTTCAGCTACAGCGCCTGCGTGGCCAACCCCGAGAGTCAGCACCCGCTCAAGGGTTACGTCACCCAGCACATCGAGCCGCGTCACCTCAACGAAGGCGATGTCGATGTGTACCTGTGCGGTCCGCCGCCAATGGTCGAAGCGGTCAGCCAGTACATCCGCGAACAGGGCATTACCCCGGCGAACTTCTACTACGAAAAATTCGCCGCCGCCGCTGCCTGAACCTGTTTTATGGGGCCGGTCGCATCGTGCGGGTACGGTCGGTCCCTTTTTTATTCGAGGTTGTCATGAACAACAGATTCGACAACAAGGTCGCGCTGGTTACCGGCGCGGCGCAGGGCATCGGCCGCCGCCTGTGTGAACGCTTGCTCGAAGAAGGCGCGACGCTGGTGGCCGTGGATCGTTCTGAGCTGGTCCATGAGCTGCAAGGCGAAGGTGTGCTGACCCTGACCGCAGACCTGGAGCAGTACGACGACTGCAACCGGGTGATGGCTGCTGCGGTGGAGCGCTTCGGTCGCCTCGATGTGTTGGTCAACAACGTTGGCGGCACCATCTGGGCCAAGCCTTTCGAGCACTACGAAGCGGCGCAGATCGAAGCCGAAGTGCGGCGCTCGTTGTTCCCCACCCTGTGGTGCTGTCATGCGGCATTGCCCTACATGCTTGAGCAGGGGCGCGGCGCAATCGTCAACGTTTCCTCGATCGCCACACGCAGCGTCAATCGCGTGCCGTACGGCGCAGCCAAAGGCGGAGTGAACGCCCTGACCGCCTGCCTGGCCTTTGAAACCGCTGGCCGCGGTGTACGGGTCAACGCCACGGCGCCCGGTGGCACCGAAGCACCGCCACGCCGGGTGCCACGCAACAGCGGCGAGCAGAGCGGCGACGAGAAAGTCTGGTACCAGCAGATCGTCGACCAGACCCTCGATAGCAGCCTGATGAAGCGCTACGGCAACCTCGACGAACAGGTTGGCGCGATCCTCTTTCTGGCCTCCGACGAGGCTTCCTACATCACCGGCACGGTGTTGCCGGTTGGCGGCGGCGACCTCGGCTGAGCGCCCCCTGGAGATCTCGATGAGTCATCCTTTGATTGAACGCATCTCGACGCTGATCGTCGACCTGCCCACCATTCGTCCGCACAAGCTGGCGATGCACACCATGCAGCAGCAGACCCTGGTGATCATCCGCCTGCAGTGTTCGGATGGCATCGAAGGCCTTGGTGAATCCACCACCATTGGTGGTCTGGCCTATGGCAACGAAAGCCCGGAAAGCATCAAACAGAACATCGACAGCTACTTCGCGCCACTGTTGATCGGTCAGAACGCCAGCAATATCAATGCGGCGATGCAGCGTCTGGACAAGGTCATCAAGGGCAACACCTTCGCCCGCTCCGGGATCGAAAGCGCCTTGCTCGATGCTCAGGGCAAGCGCCAGGGCCTGGCAGTCAGCGAACTGCTTGGCGGGCGTGTGCGCGACAGCCTGGAAGTGGCCTGGACCCTGGCCAGCGGCGACACCGCCCGCGACATCGCTGAGGCCGAGCAGATGCTCGACCTGCGCCGTCACCGCATCTTCAAACTGAAGATCGGCTCCAACGAAGTCGCCCACGACCTCAAACATGTGACCGCGATCAAACGTGCGCTGGGCGAGCGCGCCAGCGTGCGGGTCGACGTCAATCAGTACTGGGATGAGTCCCAGGCAATCCGTGCCTGCCAGGTGCTGGGCGACAACGGTATCGACCTGGTCGAGCAGCCGATCTCGCGCATCAACCGTGCCGGCCAGGTACGCCTGAACCTGCGCAGCCCGGCACCGATCATGGCCGATGAGTCGATCGAAAGCGTCGAGGATGCTTTCAGCCTGGCTGCCGACGGCGCCGCCAGCATCTTCGCTCTGAAGATCGCCAAGAACGGTGGCCCGCGTGCCGTGTTGCGCACCGCGCAGATCGCCGAAGCCGCCGGCATTGCCCTGTACGGCGGAACCATGCTCGAAGGTTCGATCGGCACCCTGGCCGCCGCTCATGCCTTTGTCACCCTGAACAAGCTGACCTGGCACACCGAACTGTTCGGCCCGCTGCTGCTGACCGAAGAGATCGTGAACGAAGCGCCGGTGTATCGCGACTTCGCCCTGCACGTACCACGCACCCCGGGCCTGGGCCTGACCCTGGACGAAGAGCGCCTGGCGTTCTTCAGCCGCAAGTAAGGAGAGATGCCATGTTGTTCCACGTGAAAATGACCGTGAACCTGCCCCTGGACATGGACCCGGCCAAAGCCGCGCAGCTCAAGGCCGACGAAAAAGAGCTGGCCCAGCGTCTGCAGCGCGAAGGCAGCTGGCGCCACCTGTGGCGCATCGCCGGGCACTACGCCAACTACAGCGTATTCGACCTGCCCAGCGTCGAGGCGCTGCACGACACCCTGATGCAGCTGCCGCTGTTCCCCTACATGGACATCGAGATCGATGGCCTGTGCCGCCACCCGTCATCGATCCACAGCGACGACCGTTGAACGTGTAACGCCGATAACAACAATTCGAGGTACATATCATGACCGTGAAGATTGCTCACACTGCCGATGTCCAGAAATTCTTCGAAGAAGTCAGTGGCCTGAACAACGACCTGGGTAGCCCGCGCATGAAGCTGGTGACCAACCGTATCGTCAACGACGTGGCCCGCATCATCGAAGACCTGCAAGTGACCCCTGATGAATTCTGGAAGGCGGTGGATTACCTCAACCGCCTGGGTTCGCGCCAGGAAGCCGGCCTGCTGGTGGCCGGCTTGGGCGTCGAGCACTACCTGGACCTGCAACTGGATGCCCAGGACGCCGAAGCCGGCATCAGTGGTGGTACCCCGCGTACCATCGAAGGGCCGTTGTATGTCGCCGGCGCACCGATGGCCGAAGGCGAAGTGCGCATGGACGATGGCCTGGATCCGGGCACGGTGATGTTCCTTCAGGGCCGCGTCCTGGACGAGCAGGGCCAGCCGGTGGCTGGCGCCGTGGTGGACCTGTGGCATGCCAATACTCAGGGCACATACTCGTACTTCGACAGCACCCAGTCGGACTACAACCTGCGCCGGCGCATCGTCACCGACGCCGAAGGCCGCTACCGCGCGCGCAGCATCGTGCCATCGGGTTATGGCTGCCCGGCTGATGGTCCGACCCAGGAGTTGCTCAATCAGCTCGGTCGTCACGGCAATCGCCCGGCGCATATTCACTTCTTTATTTCGGCACCGGGTTACCGGCACCTGACTACTCAGATCAACCTGGCGGGTGACGAGTACCTGTGGGACGACTTCGCCTATGCCACCCGTGACGGCCTTATCGGCGAGTTGCGCTTTGTCGAGGATGCGGCGGCAGCTGACGCCCGTGGTGTAGAAGGGCGCTTTGCTGAAATGGACTTCGACTTCCAGTTGCTCGGCGCACCTAAGCCTGCGAGCGAAGCGCGCAGCAAGCGGCCGCGGGCATTGCAGGACGCCTGAGAACCGGGTTGAATCCCTCGCGGGGG
>NZ_JBMOWO010000026.1:0-56465 GCF_049310525.1 Pseudomonas sp. GZD-222 | reverse complement strand
GGGGGCGGGCTTGCCCCGCGATTGGAGCACCGATGTGTCAGATCAGAGCCCGTAGCTCATCAGACGGTCATAACGACGCTTGAGCAGCGCGTCGTTGTCGAACTTCTTGAGCATGTCCAGCTGTTCGATCAGTTCGCTGCGGATGCTCGCCGACATTTTCGCCGGGTCACGGTGCGCACCGCCCAGAGGCTCGGCGATGACCTTGTCGACAATACCCAGTCCCTTCAGGCGCTCAGCGGTGATGCCCATGGCTTCGGCGGCGTCAGAGGCCTTCTCGGCGGTCTTCCACAGAATCGAGGCGCAGCCTTCCGGCGAGATCACCGAGTAGGTGGAGTACTGCAGCATGTTCAGCTGATCGCACACGCCAATGGCCAGTGCGCCACCGGAACCACCCTCACCAATTACAGTGGCGATGATCGGGGTTTTCAGACGCGCCATGACCCGCAGATTCCAGGCAATGGCTTCGCTCTGGTTACGCTCTTCAGCGTCGATACCCGGGTAGGCGCCCGGCGTGTCGATGAAGGTCAGGATCGGCATCTTGAAGCGCTCGGCCATCTCCATCAGGCGGCACGCCTTGCGGTAGCCTTCCGGACGCGGCATGCCGAAGTTGCGGCGTACCTTCTCGCGTACTTCACGGCCTTTTTGATGACCGATGACCATCACTGGCTTGTCGTCCAGACGGGCAATACCACCGACAATTGCCGCGTCATCGGCAAAGTGACGGTCGCCGTGCAGTTCATCGAACTCGGTGAACAGGTGATCGATGTAGTCCAGGGTGTATGGACGACGCGGATGACGGGCCAGACGGGCAATCTGCCAGCTGGTCAGGTTGCCGAAAATGCTTTCGGTCAGAGTGCTGCTTTTGTCTTGCAGACGGGCGATTTCATCGCCGATGTTCAGCGAGTTGTCATTGCCGACCAGGCGCAGCTCTTCGATCTTGGCTTGCAGGTCAGCAATCGGCTGTTCGAAATCCAGAAAATTCGGGTTCATAGGCATCCGTCTAGGGTCTACGGCCAGGCGGCCGGCCGGTTGATCCGTTTGGCGCCCTACCTTAAGGGATCAGGCGCATTCAGGTCGAGATTAAAAATTCATCGATATTGCAAAAAGACGTTCTCACGCCCGAACTGGTCACGCAGCGCCTGAATCAGGCCATCCGCCGGGTCGATTCGCCAGCTTTCGCCAAACTGCAGCATGGCCTTGGCATCGCTGCCGGTGTACTCCATGGTGATCGGGCAAGCACCTCGATGGCGCTTGAACAACTCGCCCAGCCAGGTCAGCCGATCGCCCTTGAGGGCGTCGCTGTGCACTTTCAGGCGCAGGCTCTCAGCCAGGTTGGTGCGCGCATCCTCCATGCTCATGACCCGTTTGACCCGCAGGCGCAAGCCACCGGAGAAGTCATCATTACTGACCTCGCCCTCGACCACGACCATCGCATCGGTCTGCAACAGGGCCTGGGCAGCCATGAAGGCGTCGGCGAACAACGACGCCTCGATCCGTCCGGAACGGTCGTCGAGGGTGACAAAGCCCATCTTGTCACCCTTTTTGTTCTTCATCACCCGCAGGGCGATGATCATGCCTGCCACGGTCTGCGTGTCGCGAGCCGGTTTCAGGTCAATGATGCGTTGGCGGGCGAAGCGGCGAATCTCGCCCTCGTATTCGTCAATCGGGTGGCCGGTGAGGTACAGGCCCAAGGTGTCTTTTTCGCCACGCAGGCGCTCCTTGAGGGTCAGCTCGCGGGCTTTGCGGTGGTTGGCATAGACATCCGCGTCCGCTTCCTCGAACAGCCCACCAAACAGGTCTACGTGGCCACTGTCCGCGGTGCGGGCGGTCTGCTCGGCAGCTTTGATCGCTTCTTCCATGGTCGACAGCAGCACCGCACGGTTGCGGTCGATATTGGCCTGGTAAGCCTTGAGCTCGTCATGGAAATAAGGTCCCAGACGGTCGAGCGCACCGCTGCGCACCAGAGCATCGAGGGTACGTTTATTGATGCGCTTGAGGTCAACACGCTCACAGAAGTCGAACAAGTCTTTGAACGGGCCAGCCTTGCGCGCTTCGACGATGGCCTCTACCGGCCCCTCGCCCACACCCTTGATCGCTCCCAGGCCATAGACGATACGGCCGTCGTCGTTGACCGTGAACTTGAAGTCGGAGGTGTTCACATCCGGCGCATCAAGGCGCAGTTTCATGCTGCGCACTTCCTCGATCAAGGTCACGACCTTGTCGGTGTTGTGCATATCCGCCGACAGTACCGCGGCCATGAACGGTGCCGGGTAGTGGGTTTTCAGCCAGGCAGTCTGGTACGACACCAGGCCATAGGCTGCCGAGTGAGATTTGTTGAAGCCGTAGCCTGCGAACTTTTCTACCAGGTCGAAGATGTTACCTGCCAGGTCCGGGTCAATGTTGTTGGCCGCACAGCCCTCGATGAAACCGCCGCGCTGCTTGGCCATTTCCTCGGGCTTTTTCTTGCCCATGGCCCGGCGCAGCATGTCCGCGCCACCAAGGGTGTAACCGGCCATCACCTGGGCAATCTGCATCACCTGTTCCTGGTACAGGATGATGCCGTACGTCGGTGCCAGCACAGGTTTGAGGCCTTCGTACTGGTAGTCCGAGTGCGGGTAAGCCAGTTCGGCGCGACCGTGCTTGCGGTTGATAAAGTCGTCAACCATGCCCGACTGCAGCGGGCCGGGACGGAACAGTGCCACCAGTGCGATAAGGTCTTCCAGGCAGTCGGGCTTGAGCTTCTTGATCAGCTCCTTCATGCCCCGCGATTCCAGCTGGAACACCGCGGTGGTTTCGGCCTTTTGCAGCAGGTCGTAGGTCTTTTTGTCATCCAGAGGGATGAAGTCGATGTTCAGGTCAGGCAGCCCTTCCTTGGCCTGCTCGCGGTTGATGGTTTCCATCGCCCACTTGATGATCGTCAGGGTGCGCAGACCGAGGAAGTCGAACTTCACCAGGCCCGCGGCCTCGACGTCATCCTTGTCGAACTGGGTAACCAGACCGCCGCCTTCTTCATCGCAGGCAATCGGCGAAAAGTCGGTCAACTTGGTCGGCGCGATAACCACACCACCGGCGTGCTTACCGGTACCGCGGCAGACACCCTCGAGCTTGAGGGCCATGTCCCAGATTTCCTTGGCGTCCTCATCGGTCTTGAGGAAGTCGCGGAGCATCTCTTCCTGCTCGTAGGCTTTCTCCAGGGTCATGCCCACTTCGAACGGAATCATCTTCGACAGGCGATCAGCCAGGCCGTAAGACTTGCCCTGAACCCGCGCCACGTCGCGCACCACCGCCTTGGCGGCCATCGTGCCGAAGGTGATGATCTGGCTCACGGCGTTGCGGCCATACGCATCGGCCACATACTCGATTACCCGGTCGCGGCCATCCATGCAGAAGTCGACGTCGAAGTCGGGCATGGAAACCCGTTCCGGGTTGAGGAAACGTTCGAACAGCAGGTCATAGGCCAGCGGGTCGAGGTCGGTGATCTTCAGCACGTAAGCCACCAGCGAGCCAGCACCCGAACCCCGGCCCGGACCTACTGGCACGCCGTTGTTCTTGGCCCACTTGATGAAGTCCATAACGATCAGGAAGTAACCGGGGAAGCCCATCTGGATGATGATATCCAGCTCGAACTTCAAGCGATCAAGGTAGACCTGACGCTTCTCTTCATAGTTGGGCGTGGTCTCTTTCGGCCACAGCACCGCCAGGCGCTCTTCCAGGCCTTCATGGGAAACATGTCGCAGGTAATCGTCGATACCCATACCGTTGGGCGTCGGGAAGTCCGGGAGGAAGTGTTTGCCCAACTGCACCTGGATATTGCAGCGCTTGGCAATCTCCACGGTGTTGGCCACCGCGTCAGGCAGGTCGCTGAACAGCTCGGCCATCTCTTCCGGGCTTTTCAGGTACTGCTGGTCACTGTAGTTGCGCGAACGCCGCGGGTCGTCCAGGGCGCGGCCTTCGCCGATGCACACGCGGGTTTCATGGGCGTCGTAGTCCGACTGCTTGATGAAACGCACATCGTTGGTCGCCACCAGCGGCGCATTGAGCTTGTCGGCCAGGGCTACCGCAGCGTGCAGGTACTCTTCGTCGCCGGCGCGGTTGGTGCGCTGCACTTCGACGTAGAAACGCTCCGGGAACATCGCCATCCAGTCTTGCAGCAAGGCTTCGGCTTCATCAGGGTTGCCATTGAGCAACGCCATGCCGATATCGCCCTCTTTGGCCGCCGAGAGGGCGATCAACCCCTCGCTGGCCGCCGGGATCCAGTCCCGTTCGATAATCACCAGACCATTGCGCTGGCCTTCGACCCAGCCACGGGAGATCAACTCGGTGAGGTTGCGATAACCCTTGGCGTCCATGGCCAGAAAGCAGATACGTGACAGCGGTGCATCAGGATCACGATTGGCCAGCCACAGGTCGGCACCACAGATCGGCTTTATGCCCGAACCCATGGCGTTCTTGTAGAACTTGACCAGCGAGCACATGTTGCTCTGGTCGGTAACCGCTACGGCCGGCATGTTCATCGAGGCCAGTGCCTTGGCCAGCGGCTTGATCCGCACCAGGCCATCGACCAGCGAGAATTCGGTGTGCAGGCGAAGATGAACGAAAGAAACCGGCATGATGATCCTATAGCAGCACAAAACAACAAGGCCCGGATTGTACCGGGCCTTGATAAAAACAGCAGCCAGTGAAGGTGGATCCTGACTACTGACACTTGCCTCGATCGGTCAGATCTCGGCAAACCCGCTAGTCAGCGCATCACGGGCTTCGAAGGCCGCACGCACCGGTGCGAAAGAGCGGCGGTGAATCGGCGTCGGCCCCAAGCGCGCAAGCGCTTCCAGGTGCACCGGGGTTGGATAGCCCTTGTGCCCGCCAATACCGTAGCCGGGATAGATCAGCTCGAACGCAGCCATCTCGCGGTCACGGGTGACCTTGGCCAGGATCGACGCAGCAGCTATCGCCGGCACCTGGCTATCGCCTTTGACCACAGGTGCCGCTGGCACCGACAGTTTAGGGCAGCGATTACCGTCGATCAGCGCCAGTTTTGGCGTAACGCTCAGGCCTTCGACCGCGCGCTGCATGGCCAGCATGGTGGCATGCAGGATGTTCAGCTCGTCGATTTCCTCGACCTCGGCGCGGGCGATGCAAAAGCTCAGGGCTTTCTCACAGATCTCGTCAAAGAGCTTTTCGCGACGCGCCTCGGTGAGTTTCTTCGAGTCGTTGAGACCGAGAATCGGCCGCTGCGGATCGAGAATCACCGCTGCGGTCACTACCGCACCGCACAGTGGGCCGCGGCCGACTTCGTCGACGCCGGCGACCAGGTCTTCGACCAAGTTGAAGTCCAGTCCCATTTGCATCTATCGGGTTTCCAGCAAGGCCAGCACCGCGTCAGCTGCCTGGTTCGAGGCATCGCGGCGCAGGGTACGGTGAATCTGGTCAAAGCCTTCAGTCTGCTGAGCACCGCCGGTAACCAGCGGCGCCAGGGTCTGCGCCAGTGCTTCGGGGGTAGCGGCCTCCTGCAATAACTCGGGCACCAGCATGCGCTGGGCCAGCAGGTTGGGCAGGGATACGTAGGGGCTTTTGACCAGTCGTTTGAGAATCCAGTAGGTCAGCGGTGCCAAACGGTAGGCAACCACCATCGGCCGCTTGAACAACAGCGCTTCCAGGGTGGCGGTACCCGAAGCGATCAACACCGCATCACAGGCTGCCAGCGCCTGATGCGACTGACCGTCGAGCAGGGTCAACGGCAGGTCACGACCCGCCACCATTTGCTCCAGCTGGGCACGGCGCTCGGCATTGGCGCACGGCGAAACGAAGCGCACGCCCGGTACCAGTTCACGCAAGCGCTGGGCGGTATCGAGAAACAACGCACCCAAACGTCCTACTTCACCGCCACGGCTACCGGGCATCAGGGCCACCAGTGGCCCTTCACCGACACCCAGTTGTGCGCGGGCAGCGAAGCGGTCAGCCTCAAGCGGAATACTGTCGGCCAGCGGATGACCTACAAAACGTACCGGCACACCCTTCTCTTCGTAGAACTTTGCCTCGAAGGGGAACAGCGTGAGCATCAGATCACAGCCTTCGCGGATCTTCAGTACACGCTTCTGCCGCCAGGCCCAGACCGAAGGACTGACATAGTGCACGGTCTTGATCCCGGCTTTGCGCAGGTTCAATTCGATATTGAGGGTGAAGTCAGGGGCGTCGATGCCGATGAACACATCCGGGCGTTCTTCGATCAGGGTCTGGATCAGCGCCTTGCGCCGCTTGAGCAGCTCGCGCAGGCGGCCCAGCACCTCGACCAGCCCCATGACCGCCAGGCGCTCCATGGGGAAATAGGACACCAGACCCTCTGCCTGCATCAGCGGCCCACCGACACCAATGAACCGTACCTGAGGGTGGCGCTGCTTGAGCGCACGCATCAATCCGGCGCCAAGAATATCGCCGCTGGCCTCACCCGCCACCAGCGCTACACAGAGCTCAGCCATGGTCAGCGGGTGATGCCGCGGGTGGAGTTCTGGATCGACTTGAGGAAGACGTCGACTTCAGGGAACTGGGCTGCAGGCTCGGCCAGCTCGGCAATCGCCTGCTCAACGGTCAAACCCTGGCGATAGACCACCTTGTAAGCGCGGCGCAGGGCGTGAATGGCATCTTCGCTGAAGCCACGACGGCGCATGCCCTCGAAGTTCATGCTACGTGCTTCGGCCGGGTTGCCGAAAACCGTTACATAAGCCGGTACATCCTTGCCGATGGCGGTGCCCATGCCGGAAAAGCTGTGAGCGCCGATATGACAGAACTGATGCACCAGAGTGAACCCGGAAAGGATCGCCCAATCGTCAACATGCACATGCCCGGCCAGCGCGGTATTGTTGACCAGGATGCAGTGGTTGCCGATGACGCTGTCGTGACCGATGTGGGCATAGGCCATGATCAGGTTGTGATCACCCAAGGTGGTTTCCGAGCGATCCTGCACGGTGCCACGGTGGATGGTTACGCCTTCACGGATGACATTGTGGTCACCGATTACCAGGCGCGTAGGCTCACCCTTGTACTTGAGGTCAGGGGTATCCTCACCTACCGAGGAGAACTGGTAGATGCGATTGTGCCGACCGATACGGGTCGGACCTTTGAGGATGACATGCGGACCAATAACGGTCCCCTCCCCGATCTCGACCCCGGCACCGACGATAGACCAAGGGCCAACCTCGACGCCGTCGGCGATCTTCGCCGAAGGATCGATGATTGCCCGAGGGTCAATCAAACTCATAGTTTGCGTTCCGCGCAGATGATCTCGGCCGAGCACACAGGCTTGCCGTCGACCGACGCCTGGCATTCGAACTTCCAGATCTGGCGCTTGCAGCTGATGAACTTGGCCTCAAGGATCAACTGATCGCCCGGCAGGACCGGTTGACGGAAGCGCAGCTTGTCGGAACCGACGAAGTAGTACAGCGTACCGTCCGCAGGTTTCACGTCGAGCATCTTGAAGCCAAGGATACCGGCCGCCTGGGCCATGGCTTCAATGATCAGTACGCCGGGCATGATCGGGTGCGCCGGAAAGTGACCATTGAAGAAAGGCTCGTTGATGCTGACATTCTTGTAGGCACGAATGCGCTGAGCCTCGACGTCCAGGTCCACTACCCGGTCCACCAGCAGGAACGGGTAACGGTGAGGCAGGTATTCGCGAATCTCGTTGATGTCCATCATTTCGGGGGGAAGCCTGTAGTAAAGATAGGGAGCGCCCGCTTTTGCCAGGCGCTCCTTTTGCAAATCAAAGAGTCAGCCTGCGGCTATTTACTCTCGATCAGGAAATGGTATCAGCCATCTGATGAAGGCTGGCTGTCCGAGGTCACGACCTCGACACGCTTTTCCAACTGTTGAAGGCGTTTCGCCATCTCGTCGAGCTGGCGAATCCGCGCGGCACTTTTACGCCACTCGCCAAGCGGCTGCATCGCCGTACCGGAAGAATAAGCCCCAGGCTCGGTAATCGAGCGTGTGACCATGGTCATGCCGGATACGAAAACGCCGTCGCAGACATCAATATGCCCAACCATGCCGACACCGCCGGCAATGGTGCAATGCTTGCCGATTTTGGTGCTGCCGGAAATACCGACGCAAGCCGCCATCGCCGTGTGATCACCAATTTGTACGTTATGAGCGATCTGGATCTGGTTGTCGAGCTTGACCCCGTCACCGATCCGCGTGTCTGCCAGGGCGCCACGGTCTATGGCGGTGTTTACACCGATTTCGACGTCGTCGCCGATAGTGACACCACCGATCTGGGCAATCTTCTGCCAGACACCTTTTTCGTTGGCAAAGCCGAAGCCCTCACCACCGATGACCGCGCCCGACTGGATCACCACACGCTTACCAATCCGCACGTCGTGGTACAGGGTCACCCGCGGCGCCAGCCAGCCACCTTCGCCGATCACGCAACGCGCGCCGACAAAGCACTGGGCACCGATAGTCACACCTGGACCGATGTGCGCGCCACTCTCGATCACCGCACAGGCACCGACACTGGCACTGGCATCGACCTGAGCATCGGCAGCAACCACGGCGCTGGGATGAATTCCCGCTACAGCCTTGGGCTTTGGATCGAACAGGTGGGAAATGCGTGCGTAGGCGAGGTACGGATCGGGAACGATCAGCGCGTTGCCGGCAAAGCCTTCGGCATCGGCCGACTTGAGCAGGATCGCCGCCGCATGGCTGTCACCGAGGTACTTGCGGTACTGCGGATTGGCGAGAAAGCTCAATTGCCCCGGCCCGGCTTCCTGAAGGGTTGCCAGGCCAGTGATTTCCAGCTCCTCGGGGCCACTCAGGGTGGCTCCGAGGAACTCGGCCAACTGACCGAGTTTCATGGTCACAGTCATGTTCAACGGGACTGATTCATGCGCTCGATGACTTGGCGAGTGATGTCGTACTGAGGTTTGACATCAATCACCGCACCACGCTCGAGCACGAGGTCAAAACCGCCCTTCTTGATCACTTCTTCAACAGCACCGTCCAGCTTCGGCTTCAGTTGCTTGAGCATTTCGCGGTCGGCAACGGCCTTGGACTCGTTCAGCTCCTTGGACTGGAACTGGAAGTCACGGGCTTTCTGCTTGTATTCAAGCTCCAGACGCTCGCGCTCTGGCTGGGCCATCTTGTCGCCACCGGCACGGATACGGTCGGCAATGCCTTTGGCGCTGCTTTCCAGATTCTTCAGTTTGGTCAGCTGCGGGCCGAACTTCTTCTCGGCATCGACTGCGTACTTCTTCGCCGCATCCGATTCCAGCAGGGCCATCTGATAGTTCAGGACAGCAATTTTCATTTCGGCGAAAGCCGGGGTTGCGATCAGGGTCGCAGCCAGTACTGCCAGTTGGGTCAACTTACGCACGATGCACTCCTACAGAATCCGTTGTCGTTAGCAAGGGGCAGACCTTAGAAGGTCTGACCCAGAGAGAATTGGAACACCTGGGTATCGGCTTCGTCCGGCTTCTTCACCGGCATGGCCAGGCTGAAGCTCAACGGACCGAGTGCAGTAATCCAGGTAACGCCCAGGCCGACGGAGCTGGCCAGGCCCGACAGGCCGACCTTCTCGCAGTCCGGCTTGGAGCCGCAGTTGGTATCGAACACGTTACCCACGTCCCAGAATACCGAGGTACGCAGCGAGCGTTGGTCCTTGACGAACGGCAGCGGGAACAGCAGCTCTACACCACCCTGAACGAGGACGTTACCACCGAACGGCAGCGGGTCCTGGTCCGGGTCGGCGATAGTGCCCGGGTTGTGACCGTCACTTGGGGTACTGCGCGGGCCAAGGCTGCTGTCCTTGAAACCACGAACCGAGTTGAAACCACCGGCATAGTAGTTCTCGTAGAACGGCAGGCCCGAAGTGCCGCCGAAACCATCACCATAGCCCAGTTCGGTGTGCAGACGCAGGGTGTAGTCGTTGGTGATCGGCTTGAACAGCTGGCCACGGTAGTCAAGCTTGAAGAACGACAGGTCGCTGCCTGGCGTGGTTGCCTCAAGCACCAGGCTCTGGGAATGACCACGGGTAGCCAGCACGCCTTTGTTCAGGGTCGACTCGGACCAGCCGGCGGACGCCTTGAAGTTCAGGTACTTGTCACCTTCTTCGTTAACGAAGTCGAAGATCTCGTCAACGGTGTACTTACCGGTCTTGATCTCATCCTGCTGTACAGTCAGGCCGAAGGTCAGACGCGAGGTTTCGCTGATCGGGTAACCGACGCTGACGCCCGCACCCAGGCTGTCGACCGCATAGCTGGCAACGTCGACGTCGAGGTCGTCGTAGTCAGTGGTGCGATAGAAGGCGTTGTAGCCCAGGCTAACGCCGTCGGCAGTCCAGTAGGGGTCAACAAAGCCGAAGTTGTAGCGGCTCTGGTATTCACTGCGGGTCAGACCGATGGAGACCTTGTTACCGGTACCCAGGAAGTTGGTCTGGCTGATCGAACCGCCGAGGATCAGACCAGCGCTCTGGGCGAAACCGACGCTGGCAGTGATCGAACCGGACGCTTGTTCTTCGACGCTGTAGTTGACGTCGACCTGGTCATCGGTACCCGGAACAGCCGGGGTCTCGACGTTGACTTCCTTGAAGAAGCCCAGGCGCTCGAGACGGGTCTTGGACTGGTCGATCAGGTAGGTCGACGCCCAGCCACCTTCCATCTGGCGCATTTCACGACGCAGCACTTCGTCTTCCGACTTGGTGTTGCCACGGAAGTTGATACGGTTGACGTAGGCACGCTTGCCCGGATCGACCACGAACATGATGTCGACGGTGTGATCCTGGTCGTTCGGCTGTGGCACGCCGTTGACGTTGGCGAAGGTGTAGCCTTCGTTACCCAGACGACGGGTGATCAGCTCGGAGGTCGTGGTCATCACCTTACGCGAGAACACCTGACCCGGTTGCACCAGCATCAGCGACTTGATCTGCTCTTCCGGCACCTTGAGGTCACCGGACAGTTTCACGTCACGAACGGTGTACTTCTCACCTTCGTTGACGTTGACAGTGATGTAGACGTGCTTCTTGTCCGGGGTGATCGACACCTGGGTGGAGGCGATGTCCATGTTGATGTAGCCACGGTCCAGGTAGTAGGAACGCAGACGCTCCAGGTCACCGGAGAGTTTTTCACGGGCATACTTGTCATCGTTCTTGAAGAACGACAGCCAGTTGGTGGTCTTGAGCTCGAACAGGCCGACCAGGTCTTCTTCAGGGAAGACGGTGTTACCCACCACGTTGATGTGCTGGATAGCGGCAACGGTGCCTTCGTTGATCTTGATCTTCAGACCCACGCGGTTGCGCGGCTGAGGCACGACTTCAGTCTCGACCTCCGCCGAGTAACGACCCTGGGCAACGTACTGGCGTTGCAGTTCGTTACGCACACCTTCAAGGGTGGCGCGCTGGAAAATCTCGCCCTCGGACAGGCCAGACTGTTTCAGACCTTTCATCAGGTCTTCAGTGCTGATGGCCTTGTTGCCTTCGATCTCGATACTGGACACCGAAGGACGCTCAACTACGGTAATGATCAGGACGTTGCCGTCACGACCCAGTTGGATGTCCTGGAAGAAACCGGTCTTGAACAGCGCCCGGGTGGAATCCACCAGGCGACGGTCATCGGCCTCATCCCCGACGTTCAATGGCAGAGCACCGAATACGCTGCCCGCGGAAACCCGCTGCAGACCATTGACACGAATATCGGAGATGGTGAAGGACTCGGCGTGAACTTCAGCGATCATCAGTACGGCGAGAACCGCAGTTAGCAGCAGACGTTTCATGAAGTCCTTTCTTATTCCAACTGGCAATAAACGACCCGCCGCGGGACGCGGCAGGTTCGCAATTGAGCGAAGCTTTACAGTCGACCCAAATCGTTTATCAGGGCAAGCAACATCACCCCGACTACCAAACTGATACCGATCTGGATCCCCCAACCTTGCACCCGATCCGAAAGCGGACGACCACGCGCCCATTCGATCAGGTAGAACAGCAAATGCCCCCCATCCAACACTGGAATGGGCAGCAAATTAAGAACCCCCAGGCTAATGCTCAGGTAGGCGAGGAAATTCAGGAAATCCCCAACGCCTGACTGGGCTGAAGCGCCCGCCACTTTAGCAATGGTTATCGGTCCGCTCAAGTTTTTTACCGAGAGCTCGCCGAACAGCATTTTCTTCAACGATTCGAGGGTCAGGACACTCATGTTCCAGGTCCGTGAAAGCCCCTCGCCTACAGCCTCCAGTGGCCCATAGCTGACCTCGCGAAGCATGGCATCCGGCCACTTGACTGGCTTTACGCCAGCCCCGAGGTAACCCGTGGCCGACTTACCTTCGCCACGACTGGCCAGGGTAACAGGTATATCAAGCGTCGCCCCATCACGTTCGACCTGCAGCAACACCTTGCTGCCAGCGCGTCCGCGCACGGTATCAACCACCTGCTGCCAGTCATTGAGAGCCTTGCCGTCAAGGCTCAGCAAGCGATCGCCGGTTTGCAGGCCTGCGGCCTTGGCAGGCCCCTTGGGGTCCAGTTCAGCCAGCACCGGCGGCAATGCCGGACGCCACAGACGTAACCCCAGGGAGCGGATAGGGTCGGGTTCGTCAGCCCCTTTAAGCCAGTTATCCAGGGTCAGCACATGAGCGCTGTCGGCGGTTGCGCCCTCTTCGCGCACATTGATGTGCAACTGGCCGCTTTCACCCAGGCGACGAATCAACTGCAGATTGACAGCAGACCAGCCGCTGGTCGCCTTGCCATCAATAGAAACAATTTCCTGGCCAGCTTTCAGGCCGGCAGCTTCCGCCACACTGCCCGCTTCAACGCCACCGATGACCGGGCGCTCCTGCTGGGTACCGAGCATGGCCAGTACCCAGAAAAACAGAATAGCCAGGAGAAAGTTGGCAACCGGACCGGCTGCAACGATAGCAATACGCTGGCGCACCGACTTGCGATTGAAGGATTGTTCGATCTGCTCGGGCGGCACATCGCCTTCACGCTCATCGAGCATCTTGACGTAGCCACCCAGCGGGATGGCCGCCACCACGAATTCGGTGCCATGGCGGTCGTGCCAGCGCAGCAGCGGCATGCCGAAACCTACGGAAAAGCGCAGAACCTTGACGCCACAACGCCGGGCCACCCAGAAGTGACCGAATTCGTGAAAGGTAACCAGCACACCCAATGCCACCAGGGTGCCGATAATCATGTAGAGCGCACTCATATCTTTCTCCGAATGACGTTCAGCCCAACCAGGCGCCCGGCCTCAGCGCCCGTGATGGTTCAACCATTGCCCGGCCAGTTGCCGGGCTCGCTGATCTGCGGCAAACACCGCATCAAGCGTCTGCACCGCTACGACCGGCTCCTGGTCCAGCACTTGTTCGATCATACTCGCGATCTGCGGGAAGCGAATGCGCCGCTGGAGAAATGCCTCGACTGCCACTTCATTGGCAGCATTGAGCATTGCCGGCGCACTGTTGCCCGCCTCGGCCGCCTGACGCGCCAGGCGCAGGCAGGGGAAGCGTTGCTCATCGGGCGCCTGGAAGTCCAGGCGGGCCACCGCAAACAGATCCAGCGGCGCAACACCGGAATCAATCCGCTGCGGCCAGGCCAGGGCATTGGCGATCGGCGTACGCATATCCGGGTTACCCAACTGGGCCAGCACCGAACCATCGACATAGTCGACCAGCGAATGGATCACGCTCTGCGGATGCACCACCACCTCGACCTGACTCGGCCGCGCGTCGAACAACCAGCACGCTTCGATCAGCTCAAGCCCCTTGTTCATCATGCTCGCCGAGTCGACCGAAATTTTGCGCCCCATGGACCAGTTCGGATGGGCACAGGCCTGCTCCGGACTGACCTCGGCCAATTCGGCCAGTGGCGTTTCGCGAAACGGTCCACCGGAGGCAGTCAGCAGGATACGCCGCACACCAACCTGGGACAGGCCTCGGGCATAGTCGCCTGGCAAGCACTGGAAAATTGCGTTGTGCTCACTGTCGATTGGCAGCAGCACCGCACCACTGCGCTGCACTGCCTGCATGAACAGGGCGCCGGACATCACCAGCGCTTCCTTGTTCGCCAACAACACCTTCTTGCCGGCTTCGACCGCCGCCAGGGTTGGGCGCAAGCCTGCGGCACCGACAATCGCCGCCATCACCGCGTCAACTTCAGGGGCTGCCGCCACCTGACACAAGCCCGCTTCGCCTTCGAGCACCTCGGTGACTGAACCCGCCGCCGCCAGCCCTGCGCGCAATTGCTGTGCAGCTTCAGCCGACGGCACTACGGCAAATGCCGGCGCATGACGCAGGCACAGCGCGAGCAACTCTGGCAACCGTGAATAGCCGCTCAGAGCGAACACCTGGTAGCGCTCGGGATGGCGAGCAATCACATCCAGCGTGCTCAGCCCAATCGAGCCGGTAGCACCCAGTACGGTAATACGCTGCACGCTGCTCACATCACGCCCCAATTGGCTGCCCAGAGCAGCACGGCAAACAACGGAATGGCCGCAGTCAGGCTGTCGATACGGTCCAGCACACCACCGTGACCGGGCAGCAGGTTGCTGCTGTCCTTGATCCCGGAGCGGCGCTTGAACATGCTTTCGGTCAAATCACCGACCACCGACACCAGCACGACGATGGCAGCGCCCAGCAGGCCCAGCAGCAGCTCAGCGACACTCCAGCCGCGATTGAGACCGACTACAAGGGTAATCACCAGGCTCAACGCCAGACCACCGTAGACACCTTCCCAACTCTTGCCCGGGCTCACCTGTGGCGCCAGCTTGCGCTTGCCGAAGGCACGCCCGGAGAAGTAAGCGCCGATATCCGCACCCCAGACCAGCACCATGACCGCCATGATCAACCAGTTACCCAAGGGCCAGTGCTTGAGCAGCACTAGGCCTTGCCAGGCGGGCAACAGAATCAGCAGGCCGATCAACAAACGGCACGCAACACTGGACCACAGCTCGCTGCTGCGCGGATACGTCAGCACCAGCCAGGTCGCCACGCCCCACCACAACACCGAAGCCCCCAACACCCAGGGCGCCAGGTCCGGCATGAGGTAAAGCAGCATCAGCAGACCAGCCACCACAGCTGCATAAGCCACGCGTACCGTTTGCGCGACCAGGCCTGCCAGACGCGCCCATTCCCAGGCACCGAGGGTGACTACCAGGCCGATGAACAGGGCAAAATCCCCACCATCGAGCAAGAAGAAGCCTCCCAGGGCGATCGGCAACAGGATCAGCGCAGTGATGATGCGTTGTTTAAGCATTAAGCACGGGCTCCAGCTTCGACCTGCTCGCTGGTTTTCCCGAAGCGGCGCTGGCGCGAAGCATAATCGGCCAACGCAGTGCGCATGGCCTCGTGTTTGAAGTCCGGCCAGAACAGGTCGGAGAAATACAGCTCGGCGTAGGCCAGCTGCCACAACAGGAAGTTGCTGATGCGATGCTCGCCGCCGGTACGGATGCACAGGTCGGGCAGCGGCAGATCACCTGTTGCCAGGCAGGTCTGCAGCAGCTCAGGCGTGATGTCGTCCGGGCGCAAGTGACCAGCCTGAACTTCGCGTGCCAGGCGCTGGGCGGCCTGGGCGATATCCCATTGACCGCCATAATTGGCGGCGATTTGCAGGATGAAGCGGTTGCTGCCAGCGGTCAGCGCTTCGGCTTCGCGCATGGCGGCCTGCAGCTCTGGGTGAAAGCGCGAGCGGTCACCGATGATACGCAGGCTGATGTTGTTGTCGTTGAGGCGCTTGGCTTCCCGGCGCAAGGCCGAGAAGAACAGCTCCATCAACGCCCCGACCTCTTCGGCCGGGCGCTGCCAGTTTTCGCTGGAGAAGGCGAACAGGGTCAAGACCTCGACCTTGGCCTCGGCGCACACCTCGATGACAGCGCGCACTGCGTCGACACCCGCCTTGTGCCCGGCGACACCGGGCAACAGGCGCTTCTTCGCCCAGCGATTATTCCCATCCATGATAATCGCGACATGGCGCGGCACCGATGGGGACACACCCTGTTTGCTCTTTTCCATTAAAAAAAGTCCCGACCTTTAAACGGCCATCAGGTCCTTTTCTTTCTCTTCCGTGGCCTTGGTGATCTGGGCCTCGGCATCTTTCGTCAGCTTGTCGATATCAGCGATTGCACGACGCTCTTCGTCTTCACTGATTTCCTTGTCTTTGACCAGCTTCTTCAGCTCACCCAGAGCATCGCGGCGAATGTTGCGCACGGCAACGCGAGCATCTTCGGCTGCGCTGCGTGCCTGCTTGGTGAAGCCCTTGCGGGTCTCTTCAGTCAGGGCTGGCATGGAGATCAGCAGCAACTCACCCAGGTTGGTCGGGTTGAGGTTCAAGCCGGCGCTCTGGATGGCCTTGTCGATGGCAGCGAGCATGTTGCGCTCGAAAGCCACGACCTGCAGGGTGCGCGAATCTTTCACGGTGACGTTGGCCACGCCGCTCAGCGGGGTGTCGGAACCGTAGTAAGGCACCATCACGCTTGCCAGGATGCTTGGGTGTGCCTTGCCGGTACGAATCTGGCCGAATGCGTGAGCCAGAGACTCCAGGGATTTCTGCATGCGCGCTTGGGCGTCTTTCTTGATTTCGTTGATCATTTTTGAACTTCCTCGATCAGGGTTCCTTCCGCGCCGCCATGCACGATGTTCAGCAGGGCGCCGGGCTTGTTCATGTTGAAGACGCGCAGCGGCATCTTGTGGTCGCGGCACAGGCAAATTGCCGTCAGGTCCATCACGCCCAGTTTGCGATCCAGCACTTCATCGTAGGTCAGATGATCGAACTTCTCGGCATGCGGGTCTTTGAATGGATCTGCAGTGTATACACCATCGACCTTGGTTGCCTTCAATACCACGTCGGCATCGATTTCGATGGCGCGCAGGCAAGCGGCAGAGTCGGTGGTGAAGAACGGGTTGCCGGTACCGGCAGCGAAGATTACAACTTCTTTCGAGTTCAGGTGGCGCATGGCTTTGCGACGATCATAGTGATCGGTCACTCCCACCATGGAGATAGCCGACATGACGATAGCGGTAATGTTCGCTCGCTCCAGCGCATCACGCATGGCCAGCGCGTTCATCACAGTGGCCAGCATACCCATGTGGTCGCCGGTAACGCGATCCATGCCGGCGGCACTGAGCGCCGCACCACGAAACAGGTTGCCACCACCGATCACCAAGCCGACCTGAACACCGATGCCGACCAGTTGGCCGACTTCCAGCGCCATGCGATCCAGGACTTTGGGGTCGATCCCGAACTCTTCCGAGCCCATCAGGGCCTCGCCGCTAAGCTTGAGTAGAATGCGTTTATAGCGAGCTTGATAACCACTGCCCTGCTGAGCCATTGCGAATCTCTCCTGCGGCGTTTGTAAAAAATTCTGGCGGACTGTTGTCAGTCTGCGCGTAACTCTAGTGTGGCGCAGCTACTGCGCCAGCGAGCAGCGGTCTCGTAAACCGCCCCCGCTTTGACAAAGAGGCTGCGCGCGTGAGCGGGCAGCCTCTTCGGGGCGACAGAGGTGAGTCTGTCTTACTGCTTGGCAGCAGCCAGCTGTGCGGCAACTTCTTCAGCGAAGTTGTCGACTGGCTTCTCGATGCCTTCGCCTACTTTGAAGTAGGTGAAGGAAACGATTTCAGCGCCGGCTTTCTTGGCCAGTTCGCCGACCTTGATTTCCGGGTTCATGACGAACGCTTGCTCGACCAGGCTGGCTTCGGCCAGGAACTTCTTGATACGACCGTCGATCATGTTGGCGACGATGTTCTCAGGCTTGCCCTTCATCTTCTCTTCGTTCAGCTGCATGAATACAGCCTTCTCGCGCTCGATTGCTTCAGCGGAGACTTCCGATGGATTCAGGAACTCTGGGTTGCTGGCAGCCACGTGCATGGCGATTTCTTTGGCCAGCTGGACGTCACCGCCCTTCAGGACAACAGCAACACCGATCTTGTTACCGTGCAGGTAGGTGCCGACTACGTCACCCTCAACACGTACCAGACGACGGATGTTGACGTTTTCGCCAACCTTGGCAACCAGGGCCTCACGAGCAGCTTCGCGCGAAGCGATCAGCGGAGCGGCATCGGTCAGCTTCTCGGCGAAAGCCTGTTCAACGCTTTCAGCGACAAAGTTTTTGAAGTCGTCTTGCAGAGCCAGGAAGTCGGTCTGCGAGTTGACTTCCAGCAGAACGGCGGACTTCTCGTCGGCCTTGATGGCGATTGCGCCTTCAGCGGCAACGTTACCAGCCTTCTTGGCGGCCTTGATGGCGCCCGAAGCACGCATGTCATCAATGGCTTTTTCGATGTCGCCGCCAGCCTTTTCCAAGGCCTTTTTGCAATCCATCATGCCTTCGCCGGTACGCTCACGCAGTTCTTTGACCAGCGCTGCAGTAATTGCTGCCATTTCAAATTCCTCTTGGATAGGTTTTCAACCATTCCACCCGATACTTGACGGGCGTTCAATTCTGTAAATCCACTCATCAACACTCATGCCCGAACAAGCTTGCAACGGCGATGCTGACAAGAGGATTTCAAGGTGGCAAAAAGGGGGCCTAGCCCCCTTTTTGCGTGCCGAGTAGACGCCAGGCGTCAATTACTCAGCAGCTGGTGCCGCTTCTTCAGCGTAAACTTCGGTGCCACCGGCAACGTTGTTGCGACCACGGATAACGGCGTCAGCCATCGAACCCATGTACAGCTGGATAGCGCGGATGGCGTCATCGTTACCTGGGATGATGTAGTCAACGCCTTCTGGGCTGCTGTTGGTATCGACAACGCCGATGACCGGGATGCCCAGCTTGTTGGCTTCGGTGATAGCGATGCGCTCGTGGTCAACGTCGATCACGAACAGGGCATCAGGCAGGCCGCCCATGTCCTTGATACCACCCAGGCTGCGATCCAGTTTTTCCAGATCACGGGAGCGCATCAGCGCTTCTTTCTTGGTCAGCTTGGTGAAAGTGCCATCTTCGGCCTGGGTTTCCAGGTCGCGCAGGCGCTTGATCGAAGCACGGATGGTTTTGTAGTTGGTCAGCATGCCGCCCAACCAGCGGTGATCGACGTACGGCGAACCGCAACGTGCTGCTTCTTCAGCAACGATCTTGCCAGCGGAACGCTTGGTGCCGACGAACAGAATCTTGTTTTTGCCCTGGGCCAGACGCTCTACGAAAGTCAGAGCTTCGTTGAACATTGGCAGGGTTTTTTCAAGGTTGATGATGTGAATCTTGTTGCGCGCGCCGAAAATGTACTTACCCATTTTCGGGTTCCAGTAACGGGTTTGGTGACCGAAGTGCACACCGGCCTTCAGCATATCGCGCATGTTGACTTGGGACATGATAGTTCCTTGATAAGTCGGGTTGGGCCTCCACGTATCCCAATGACCAACCCAGGATCCGTAGATCAAAGGCACCCAGGTCATCGTGTCGACACGTGTGTGGGTTTAAGCTTGCGGGGCTATCCCCGTAAAGCGGCGCATTTTATATCACAGAAGCGGGCCGAACGGAACCCGAATTAACAACCTCCGCCAGCAGCTTTTGCACCCATGCCGTAATCGCGCCAGAATGCCTCTATATAAAGGCTGTATCACAGTCGTAACCGCCGAAGCGGGCACCGCTCTGGTAGAATTCGGCCTTTCCCAGAATATTCGCGCTTCGATGCGCCGTAGAGAGCCTGCAATGACCGTTACCATCAAAACCGCCGAAGACATCGAAAAGATGCGTGTCGCCGGCCGCCTGGCCGCCGAAGTCCTGGAGATGATCGAGGAATACGTCAAGCCCGGTGTCACCACCGAAGAGCTCGACCGTCTGTGCCACGACTATATCGTCAACGTTCAGAAGGCGATCCCCGCCCCCCTTAACTACAAGGGCTTTCCGAAGTCGATCTGCACTTCGGTCAATCACGTGGTGTGCCACGGTATCCCTGGTGACAAGCCGCTCAAGGATGGCGATACCCTGAACATCGACGTGACGGTCATCAAGGATGGCTACCACGGCGACACCAGCCGCATGTTCCATGTCGGCAACGTGCCGGTCTGGGCCGAACGCCTGTCTCAGGTCACCCAGGAATGCATGTACAAGGCCATCGAACTGGTCAAGCCGGGCTGCCGCCTGGGCGACATCGGCGAAGTGATCCAGAAGCACGCGGAAAAGAACGGCTTTTCGGTGGTCCGCGAGTTCTGCGGCCACGGCATTGGCAAGGTGTTCCACGAAGAGCCGCAGATTCTGCACTACGGTCGCGCAGGCACTGGCATGGAGCTCAAAGAAGGCATGACCTTCACCATCGAGCCGATGATCAACCAGGGCCGCGCCGACACCAAGGTGCTGGGCGACGGCTGGACCGCCATCACCAAGGATCGCAAGCTCTCAGCCCAGTGGGAACACACCCTGGTGGTGACCGCGACCGGCTACGAGATCTTCACCCTGCGTAAAGACGACACCATTCCCCGTACGTCGGCCTGATTCAAACAGGAAAGTGACTCGATGCCCCAGGTGGATCCCGAGCTGTTCGACCGCGGCCAGTTCCAGGCGGAACTGGCCCTAAAGGCTAGCCCTATCGCAGCCTTCAAGAAGGCCATCCGTCAGGCTGGCGAAGTGCTCGACAAGCGTTTTCGCGACGGCCGCGAGATCCGCCGGCTGATCGAAGACCGCGCCTGGTTCGTCGATAACATCCTGCAGCAGGCATGGAACCAGTTCGACTGGAGCGATGAAGCCGACATTGCCCTGGTGGCGACCGGCGGTTACGGCCGGGGCGAGTTGCACCCCTACTCCGACATCGACCTGCTGATCCTCCTCGACAGTGCTGATCACGAGGTGTTTCGCGACTCCATCGAACGCTTCCTGACCCTGCTTTGGGACATTGGCCTGGAAGTGGGACAAAGCGTGCGTTCGGTCGAAGAATGCGCCGAACAGGCCCGCGCTGACCTGACGGTTGTCACCAACCTGATGGAAAGCCGCACCATTGCTGGCCCCGAGCGTTTGCGCCAGCGCATGCTGGAAGTCACCAGCACCGCCCATATGTGGCCGAGCAAGGAGTTCTTCCTGGCCAAGCGCGCCGAGCAGAAAGCCCGGCACCACAAATACAACGACACCGAATACAACCTCGAGCCCAACGTCAAAGGCTCGCCCGGTGGCCTGCGGGACATCCAGACCATCCTGTGGATCGCCCGTCGCCAGTACGGCACGCTCAACCTGCACGCCCTGGCCGACGAAGACTTCCTGCTGGAGAGCGAAAATGCACTGCTGGCCTCCTCCCAGGAGTTTATCTGGAAGGTTCGCTACGCCCTGCACATGCTCGCCGGCCGCGCCGAAGACCGCCTGCTGTTCGATCACCAGCGCAGCATCGCCGCCCTGCTCGGTTTCAGCGATGAAAACCCCAAGCGCGCCATCGAACAGTTCATGCAGCAGTACTACCGGGTGGTGATGAGCATCGCTGAGCTCAGTGACCTGATCATCCAGCACTTCGAAGAGGTCATCCTCGACGACGACAGCGGCAACACCCAGCCATTGAACGCGCGCTTTCGCCTGCATGACGGCTACATCGAGGCCGTGCGCCCGAATGTCTTCAAACGCACCCCGTTCGCCATGCTGGAAATCTTCGTGCTGATGGCCCAGCACCCCGAGATCAAGGGCGTACGCGCCGACACCATCCGCCTGCTACGTGAACACCGGCACCTGATCGACGAAGATTTTCGCAACGATATCCGCAACACCAGCCTGTTCATCGAGCTGTTCAAGTGCGAGATCGGCATCCATCGCAACCTGCGGCGCATGAACCGCTACGGCGTTCTGGGCCGTTACCTGCCGGAGTTTGGCCTGATCGTCGGGCAGATGCAGCACGACCTGTTCCACATCTATACCGTCGATGCCCACACCCTGAACCTGATCAAGCACCTGCGCAAACTGCAGTACACCCCGGTGTCAGAGAAATTCCCGCTGGCCAGCAAGCTCATGGGGCGCCTGCCCAAGCCTGAGCTTATCTACCTCGCAGGCCTGTATCACGACATCGGCAAAGGCCGCCAAGGCGATCACTCGGAGTTGGGCGCGGTGGATGCCCAGGCGTTCTGTCTGCGCCACCAGCTGCCGCTGTGGGACAGCCGCCTGATTGTCTGGCTGGTACAGAACCACCTGGTGATGTCGACTACCGCCCAGCGCAAGGACCTTTCCGATCCGCAGGTGATCCATGACTTCGCCCAGCAGGTAGGCGACGAGACCCGCCTGGACTACCTCTACGTGCTGACCGTGGCCGACATCAACGCCACCAACCCCAGCCTGTGGAACTCCTGGCGCGCCAGCCTGTTGCGCCAGCTCTACACCGAGACCAAGCGCGCCCTGCGCCGCGGCCTGGAAAACCCGCTGGACCGTGAAGAGCAGATCCGCCAGACACAAAGTGCGGCGCTGGACATCCTGATCCGCGAGGGCACCGACCCCGACGACGTCGAACAACTCTGGGCGCAATTGGGTGACGACTATTTCCTGCGCCATACCGCTGCCGACGTGGCCTGGCACAGCGATGCGATCCTCCAGCAACCGGCCGATGGCGGCCCGCTGGTACTGATCAAGGAAACTACCCAGCGCGAATTCGAAGGCGGCACGCAGATCTTCATCTATGCGCCCGACCAGCACGATTTCTTCGCCGTGACCGTAGCAGCCATGGACCAGCTCAACCTGAACATCCATGACGCACGGATCATCACCTCCAGCAGCCAGTTCACCCTCGACACCTATATCGTGCTCGACAACGACGGCGGCTCGATCGGCGACAATCCGCAACGGGTCAAGGAGATCCGCGACGGCCTCACCGACGCCCTGCGCAACCCGGACGACTACCCGACCATCATCAAACGTCGGGTGCCGCGCCAGCTCAAGCACTTCACCTTTGCCCCGCAGGTGACCATTCACAATGACGCCCAGCGCCCGGTGACCATTCTCGAACTCAGCGCCCCGGACCGTCCGGGACTGCTGGCGCGGATCGGCAAGATCTTCCTGGAGTTCGACCTGTCGCTGCAAAATGCCAAGATTGCCACCCTCGGCGAGCGGGTCGAAGACGTGTTCTTCATCACCGATGCCGACAATCAACCGCTGTCCGACCCCCAGCTGTGCAGCCGCCTGCAGGATGCCATCGTCGAGCAATTGCGCGTCGACCAGGCCGCAGGGGCAACCATTTCCCGCCTGACCATTTAACGTTTGACGAGACCCAGCGCCGATGAACACCGATTTGCTTCAGCTTCAGCCCTACCCGTTCGAGAAACTCCGTGCCTTGCTCGGCAGCGTCCAGCCTGCCGCCGACAAACGCGCCATTGCCCTGTCGATCGGTGAGCCCAAGCATGAATCGCCGGCGTTCGTCGCCCAGGCCCTGGCCGACAATCTGCAGAAGATGGCGGTTTACCCGACTACCATTGGCCTGCCAGCTCTGCGCCAAGCCATTACCCACTGGTGCGAGCGTCGTTTTGGCGTGCCAAGCGGCTGGCTGGATGCCGACAAACACGTGCTGCCGGTCAACGGTACCCGTGAAGCGCTGTTCGCGTTCACCCAGGCCGTGGTCAACCGCAGCGCTGACGGCCTGGTGATCAGTCCCAACCCGTTCTACCAGATCTACGAAGGCGCAGCACTGCTGGCCGGTGCTACCCCGCACTACCTCCCGTGCCTGGACAGCAACGGCTTCAACCCCGACTTCGACGCCGTCTCCGCCGAGACCTGGAAGCGCTGCCAGATCCTGTTCATCTGCTCACCGGGCAACCCCACCGGCGCGCTGGTGCCGATGGAGACCTTGAAAAAACTGATCGCCCTGGCTGACGAGCACGACTTCGTGATTGCTGCCGACGAGTGTTACAGCGAGCTTTACTTCGACGAGCAAAGCCCGCCACCGGGCCTGCTCAGTGCCTGCGTGGAGCTGGGCCGCAGCGACTTCAAGCGTTGCTTGGTGTTCCACAGCCTGTCCAAGCGCTCCAACCTGCCGGGCCTGCGCTCGGGCTTTGTCGCCGGTGACGCCGAGATCATCAAGCCGTTCCTGCTGTACCGGACCTACCACGGCTGTGCCATGCCGGTACAGACCCAGCTGGCGAGCATTGCCGCCTGGCAGGACGAGGCCCACGTACGCGCCAACCGTGACCAGTACCGAGCCAAGTACGATGCGGTACTGGAGATCCTCCAGCCGGTGATGGACGTGCAGCGCCCGGATGGCAGCTTCTATCTGTGGGCCAAAGTGCCTGGCGATGACGTCGCCTTCACTCGCAATTTGTTCGAAACTCAGCACGTAACCGTGGTGCCGGGTTCGTATCTGTCCCGTGAGGTGGATGGCGTCAACCCGGGTGCCGGGCGTGTGCGCATGGCACTGGTGGCGCCATTGGCTGAATGCGTCGAGGCCGCAGAACGTATTCGCGCATTCCTGCAAAAATAAGGGTGTAGGAGCGGATTCTTCCGCGATGGGCTGCGCAGCAGTCCCATTAATTGGGGTCGCGTTGCGCCCCTTCGCGGATGAATCCGCTCCTACTGAAGCTGCAATAACCTTACTTCACCGCCCCCAGATTCGCCTCGCTCATGTCCAGCTCACCCAGTACCTGCCGCACCACGTCATCCCCTACCTGGTGATGACGGTGCAGCTTGTACAGTTCCAGACGCTGAGCCCGTAAGGCACGCAGACGCAAGCGCCGCTCCAGTTGGTCCATCTGCTCGGCCAGGGCCTGGGCTTCGGCACTGTCGTTGAAGCTGTCCAGCTGATGACGGTACTCGGCCATCAACCTCGCTTTCAATTCCGCCGCCAAAGCCGCCTGGGCCGCATCCAGGGGCACACCCGGCTCAGCCAGATCTTCAGCTTCCAGGGCATGAATAGCGGCTTCCGCCGTCCGCCGCCAGGCTTCCTTGGCCTCTTGGCGCAAGGTGTCGTCAGGGCTTTTTGCCACCCCTCGCAGCAACAGCGGCAAAGCAATACAGGCCGATACCAGCGACAGCAGGATCACCCCGGCAGCAATGAAAATCAGCAGATCGCGCTCAGGGAAGGCCGTACCCGCACTGATCAGCAACGGCACCGACATGACACCAGCCAAGGTCACGGCCCCGCGTACGCCCCCAAGGGTCAGCAACCAGCAGGAACGGGCGTTGGGCACCAGCACCAGATCCTCCTTGCCGCGCCAGCGGCGGATCACCCCGATCAGGCGCCAGATGCTCTGCACCCAGACAAAACGCAGCACCACCAACACGGCAAAGATCGCCACCACATCCAGGCAACGCCACAACAGGGTCGGCCACAGCGAGGCCTCATGGCTGGTGACCGCCTTGATGATGTCGGGGAGTTGCAGCCCCAGCAGCAGAAAGATCAGTCCATTGAAACTGAACTCCAGCAGCGACCAGACACTGCGATTGAGCAAACGGGTACTGGTCTGGCGTGGCAGCAGGTCGAGCCAGCTCTGCATCATGCCGGCGGCCACCGCCGAGAGGATCCCTGAGGCGCCCAGGCGTTCGGCCAGTACATAGGCGGCAAAAGGCAGCAGCAACATGAACACCACATGCGTGGCCGGGTCGTCCCAGCCACGGGCGATCATCCAGGCCCGCAGGCGCCCCACCAGCCAGCTCAGAGCCACACCGATGGCCAAACCTCCGAGCGCCACCAGGACGAACGTGACACTCGCTTCAGCCAGCGAGAACGCGCCGGTAATGGCGGCTACCAGGGCAAACTTGAAGGTCACCAGACCGGTGGCGTCGTTCATCAACGCCTCACCCTGCAACATATGCATCAAGGGCGTTGGCAGACGATCCTGGGTAATGGCCGATACCGCCACAGCGTCGGTCGGCGATAGCACGGCGGCCAGCGCAAACGCCACCGGCAGCGGGATGCTCGGCAGAATCCAGTGAATGAAGTAACCGGCCCCGACCACGGTAAACAGCACCAGCCCCACCGCCAGCGTCAGGATCGGACCACGCAAGCGCCACAAGTCGCGCTTGGGCATGCGCCAACCATCGGCAAACAACAGCGGTGGCAGGAACAAAAATAGAAACAATTCCGGGTCCAGTGCCACATGCAGCCCCAATGTCGGCCAGGCCAGCAAGGCACCGGCAGCAATCTGCACCAGTGGCAACGGCAACGGGATTACCCGACCGACAAGTTTGGAGACACTCACCAGCATCAGCAGGATGAGAACGGTGTAGGCTGATTGCATACGGCGTGTTCCTTTCATTTCAAACACAATCAACGGCGTACCCTTCGCCCATTTTGGGCATTGCCATTGAAACGACATAGTAGCCGTTCAGGCTGCTGGCGCACCGCTGCACAAAAGTCGCAGAGGCTGCCAAAACCTGTAACACAATGCTACAAAGTGCCTCGGCAAGGACAACCCAATCCGGCCGACCGTGGCATAATCCTTGACCATTTTTTCCCAGGAGGGGCAAGACATGACCAAACGCGACACGCCATTGCACCTTTATGGAATCAAGGCCTGTGACACCATGAAGAAAGCCCGTACCTGGCTGGAAGACAATGGCCAGGGCTACGACTTTCACGATTACAAGACCCAAGGCATCGACCGTGCGAGCCTGACCCGCTGGTGCGACGAGCACGGCTGGGAAACAGTACTCAACCGTGCTGGCACGACATTCCGCAAGCTCGAAGACGCCCAGAAAGCCGACCTCGACCAGGCCAAGGCCATCGAACTGATGCTGGCCCAACCGTCGATGATCAAGCGCCCGGTGCTCGACCTCGGCGAGCGGACCCTGGTCGGCTTCAAGCCGGACCTGTACGCAGCCGCCCTTCAATAACGCGGCGCCACGCTTTCACTCTAATTCGCAAGAGGTAACTGCATGTCCACTACCCTGTTCAGCCTGGCCTTCGGTGTCGGCACCCAGAACCGCCAAGGCGCCTGGCTGGAAGTTTTCTACGCACAACCGCTGATCAACCCGAGCGCTGAACTGGTCGCCGCGATCACTCCGGTACTGGGTTACGAAGGTGGCAATCAGGCCATCGCTTTCAGCAACACCCAGGCTGCACAACTGGCCGATGCCCTCAAGGGTGTCGACGCCGCCCAGGCAGCGCTGCTGACCCGTCTGGCCGAAAGCAACAAGCCGCTGGTCGCTACCCTGCTGGCTGAAGATGCTGCCCTGACGTCCACCCCGGAAGCCTACCTGAAGCTGCACCTGCTCTCGCACCGCCTGGTCAAGCCGCACGGCCTGAGCCTGGCCGGCATCTTCCCGCTGCTGCCGAACGTCGCCTGGACCAGCCAGGGCGCAGTCGACCTGGCCGAACTGGCCGAGCAGCAACTCGAAGCGCGCCTGAAAGGCGAACTGCTGGAAGTGTTCTCGGTAGACAAATTCCCGAAAATGACCGACTACGTCGTACCTGCCGGTGTGCGTATCGCCGACAGCGCCCGTGTGCGCCTGGGTGCCTACATCGGCGAAGGCACCACCATCATGCACGAAGGCTTCGTCAACTTTAACGCTGGTACCGAAGGCCCGGGCATGATCGAAGGCCGTGTTTCGGCTGGCGTATTCGTGGGCAAGGGCTCGGACCTGGGCGGCGGCTGCTCGACCATGGGCACCCTGTCGGGCGGTGGCAACATCGTCATCAAGGTGGGCGAAGGCTGCCTGATCGGCGCCAACGCCGGTATCGGTATTCCGCTGGGCGACCGCAACACCGTTGAAGCCGGTCTGTACATCACTGCCGGCACCAAAGTGAACCTGCTGGACGAGAACAACCAGCTGGTCAAGGTCGTCAAAGCCCGTGATCTGGCTGGCCAGACCGACCTGCTGTTCCGCCGCAACTCGCTGAACGGCGCCGTGGAGTGCAAAACCCACAAATCGGCGATCGAGCTGAACGAAGCGCTGCACGCCCACAACTAAGTGGTACCATCGGGTCTGGCCTAACGCCAGGCCCGATTTTCAGGTCCGACCATCATGTTCCAGCCTTCCCCCTGGCGCGCTGACTTCCCAGCCATCGCCGCCCTGCACCGGCAGCACCAGACCTACCTGGACAACGCTGCTACCACGCAAAAACCGCAACGCCTGCTCGATACCTTGAGCCACTATTACGGCCACGGCGCCGCCAATGTGCACCGAGCCCAGCACCTCCCTGGCGCCCTGGCTACACAGGCCTTTGAAGGTAGCCGGGAAAAGGTCGCTGGCTGGTTGAACGCCAGCGATACCCGACAAATCATCTTTACCCATGGCGCAACGTCGGCCTTGAACTTGCTGGCCTACGGCCTTGAAGGGCTGTTCGAAGCCGGTGACGAAATTGCCATCAGCGCCCTGGAGCACCATGCCAACCTGCTGCCCTGGCAGCAACTGGCGCATAGACGCGGGCTGAAGCTGGTGATTCTGCCGCTGGACAGCCGCGGCCTGATTGACCTTGATGCTGCCCTGCAGCTGATCGGCCCACGCACTCGCCTGCTGGCCGTGAGCCAACTGTCCAACGTGCTGGGTGCCTGGCAACCTTTGCCACCCTTGCTGGCCCATGCCCATGCCCAAGGCGCGCTGACCGTGGTCGACGGCGCTCAGGGCATCGTGCATGGTCGCCAGGACATGCAACAGCTGGGCTGCGACTTCTACGTGTTTTCCAGCCACAAACTGTATGGGCCGGACGGGGTTGGCGTGCTCTACGGCCGCACCGAAGCGCTGGCGCGACTGCGTCACTGGCAGTTCGGCGGCGAGATGGTTCAGGTGGCTGACTACCAGAACGCCAGTTTCCGCCCGGCGCCCCTCGGGTTCGAGGCCGGTACCCCACCAATCGCCAGTGTGATCGGCCTGGGCGCGACCCTCGACTACCTCGCCGAGCTCGATTCGAACGCGGTTGCCGAGCACGAAGCGGGCCTGCACCGCAGCCTGTTGCGCGGCCTGAATGATCGCGAAGGCATTTGCCTGCTCGGCCAACCGCAACTGGCTTTGGCCAGTTTTGTGGTCGAAGGCGTACACAATGCCGATCTCGCCCACATGCTCACCGAGCAAGGCATTGCGGTGCGCGCCGGCCATCACTGCGCCATGCCGCTGCTCAAGAGCTTCGAGCTGGACGGCGCAATTCGGGTTTCCCTGGCGCTGTACAACGACTCAGACGACCTGCAACGTTTCTTCGAGGCGCTGGATCAAGCCCTGGAACTACTGCGATGAGCCTGCCTATCAACGCTCAAGATGCGCTCAGCAGCTTCGAACAGGCTGCGGGCTGGGAGCAACGGGCACGCCTGTTGATGCAATGGGGTGAGCGTCTGTCACCCTTGAGCGAAGCAGAGAAATCCGAAGCCAACCGCGTGCATGGCTGTGAAAGCCAGGTCTGGCTGGTGGCCGAACACAAGGAAGGTCAATGGCGCTTCAAAGGCGCCAGTGATGCACGGATCATTCGTGGTTTGCTCGCGCTGCTGCTGGTTCGGGTAGAAGGTCTGTCGAGCGCCGAGCTTCAGCAACTGGACCTGCCCGGCTGGTTCAACCAGCTGGGCCTGGGTCGTCAGCTCTCCCCCTCTCGCAGCAACGGCTTGAACGCCGTGCTGCAGCGCATGGCTCAACTTGCCGCGGGCAACTGAGCCTTGCGCTCGGAAGGGCGACGAGCGCCACCTACCAGTTTTTCCACCGCCTTGCTGGCGGCGACCATGCCGAAGGTCGCCGTCACCATCATCACCGCGCCAAAGCCGCCAGAGCAGTCGAGCTTGACGCCCTCACCGACGAAGCTCTTTTGCAGGCAGACGCTACCGTCTCCCTTGGGATATCGCAGCTGCTCGGTGGAGAACACGCAAGGCACGCTGTAGTTGCGTGTCACCGTGCGGGAAAAGCCATAGTCGCGACGCAAGGTCGAACGGACTCGCGAGGCCAGCGGGTCGTTGAAGGTCTTGTTCAGGTCGGCGACGCGGATCTGGGTCGGGTCGATCTGCCCGCCCGCACCACCGGTGCTGATGATCGTGACCTTGTGCCGCTTGCACCAGCCAATCAGCGCAGCCTTGGCCATGACGCTGTCGATGCAGTCGATCACACAATCGATGTGCTCGCCGATGTACTCGGGGAGGGTTTCCTTGGTGACGAAATCAACCACCGCATGCACCTTGCACGCCGGATTGATCGCCCGCAGTCGCTCCGCCATGACTTCGGCCTTGGCCCGACCGATGTTGCCCTCCTGGGCGTGCAGCTGGCGATTGGTATTGCTGACGCAGACGTCATCGAGGTCGAACAGCGATATTTCGCCGACACCACTGCGGGCCATGGCTTCCGCCGCCCAGGAGCCAACACCACCAATGCCGACGATCGCCACATGGGCCTCGCGCAGGCGCTGCAGGCCGCTGTCACCGTATAACCGGGCAACACCGGCAAAGCGTGGATCATCTGTACTCATGGCCAAACCCCGAAAAAACCGGCGCGCATTATAGGCCTGTTGAGGCCCGATGCCATCCTGCTTCGGACCAGCCACCCTGTACGAATTGGTAAAGTCAGCTGTAATCCTGCTTTAATGTCCCGGACAATCCCTAGAATTGGACGACAACAGCACGGGCCTCTGAACTACAACGTCTGTAGTCAATCTAATCTACTACCGCCAACTTGTGCCTACACAGCATCGGCGGACAAAGAGCAGGATTCGCGCCCCGTGGCGCCCGCCCGTTCCACCCTTCGGAACCCGAACTATCTATGTCATCGCGTAAATTTGGTATCAACCTGGTAATAGTCATGGCCATTGCCGCGCTATTCACCGGGTTCTGGGCGCTGATCAATCGCCCGGTTTCCGCCCCCGACTGGCCGGAGCAGATTTCCGGCTTCTCCTATTCGCCGTTCCGCCTCGGAGAAAGCCCGCAAAAAGGCCAGTACCCTAGCGAGGACGAGCTGCGCCAGGACCTCGAACAGCTGAGCAAGCTGACCGACAGTATCCGTATCTATACCGTCGAAGGTACCCAGGCCGAGATTCCGCGCCTGGCCGAAGAATTTGGCCTGCGGGTGACCCTGGGGGTGTGGATCAGCCCGGACCTGGAGCGTAACGAGCGGGAAATCCAGAAAGCCATTGAGCTGGCCAACAGCTCGCGCAGCGTTGTGCGGGTGATGGTCGGTAACGAAGCCTTGTTCCGCGAAGAAATCACCCCCGAAGCGCTGATCCAGTACCTGGACCGTGTGCGCGCGGCGGTAAAAGTGCCGGTGACCACCAGCGAACAGTGGCATATCTGGAAAGAACACCCGGAACTGGCCAAGCATGTCGACCTGGTCGCCGCGCACATCCTGCCGTACTGGGAGTTCATCCCGATGAAGGATGCCGGCCAGTTTGTGCTGGACCGTGCCCGTGACCTCAAGCAGCAATTCCCGCGCAAACCACTGCTGCTCTCCGAAGTCGGCTGGCCGAGCAACGGACGCATGCGTGGCGGTGCCGACGCCACCCCGGCAGACCAGGCCATTTACCTGCGCACCCTGGTCAACAAACTCAACCGCCAGGGCTACAACTACTTCGTCATCGAAGCCTATGACCAGCCGTGGAAAGCCAGCGACGAAGGCTCGGTCGGTGCCTACTGGGGCGTGTTCAACGCCGCCCGCCAACAGAAATTCAATTTTGAAGGCCCAGTAGTGGCCATTCCACAGTGGCGGGTGCTGGCGGTGGGTTCGGTGGTGTTGGCGATGCTCTCGCTGACCTTGCTGCTGATCGATGGCTCGGCCCTGCGCCAGCGCGGTCGGACCTTCCTGACCTTTATCGCCTTCCTCTGCGGCTCGGTGCTGGTATGGATCGGTTACGACTACAGCCAGCAGTACAGCACCTGGTTCAGCCTGACAGTGGGCTTTCTACTCGCACTCGGGGCGCTCGGGGTATTCATCGTATTGCTTACCGAAGCCCATGAACTGGCGGAAGCGGTGTGGATTCACAAACGCCGCCGGGAATTCCTGCCGGTGCAAGCCGACAGCGCCTACCGTCCAAAAGTCTCGGTGCATGTGCCGTGCTACAACGAGCCGCCGGAGATGGTCAAACAGACCCTCAACGCCCTGGCCGCACTGGATTACCCGGACTACGAAGTGTTGATCATCGACAACAACACCAAGGATCCGGCGGTCTGGGAGCCGATCAAGGCCCATTGTGAAATGCTTGGCGAGCGCTTCAAGTTCTTCCACGTTTCCCCTCTGGCTGGCTTCAAGGGTGGCGCGCTGAACTACCTGATCCCGCACACGGCCAAGGATGCCGAAGTGATCGCGGTGATCGACTCGGACTACTGCGTGGACCGCAACTGGCTCAAGCACATGGTCCCGCACTTCAGCGACCCGAAAATCGCCGTGGTGCAATCGCCTCAGGACTACCGCGACCAGAACGAAAGCACCTTCAAGAAGCTGTGCTACAGCGAGTACAAGGGCTTCTTCCATATCGGCATGGTCACCCGCAACGACCGTGACGCGATCATCCAGCACGGCACCATGACCATGACCCGGCGCTCGGTGCTCGAAGAACTGGGCTGGGCGGACTGGTGCATCTGTGAAGACGCCGAACTCGGCCTGCGGGTATTCGAGAAGGGCTATTCGGCAGCCTACTCCCACGAGAGTTATGGCAAGGGCCTGATGCCCGACACCTTCATCGACTTCAAGAAGCAACGCTTCCGCTGGGCTTACGGCGCAATCCAGATCATCAAGCGCCATGCTGCCAGCCTGTTGCGCGGCAAGGACTCGGAGCTCACCCGCGGCCAGCGTTATCACTTCCTGGCAGGATGGCTGCCATGGATTGCCGATGGCATGAACATCTTCTTCACCGTCGGTGCGCTGCTCTGGTCGGCGGCGATGATCATCGTGCCGCAGCGGGTCGATCCACCGCTGCTGATCTTCGCCATTCCGCCGCTGGCGCTGTTTGTGTTCAAGGTCGGCAAGATTGTGTTCCTTTACCGCCGTGCGGTCGGGGTCAACCTCAAGGACGCCTTTGCCGCAGCCCTGGCCGGTCTTGCCTTGTCGCATACGATTGCCAAAGCAGTGTTGTACGGTTTCTTCACCAGCAGCATTCCGTTCTTCCGCACGCCGAAAAACGCCGACAGCCATGGTTTGCTGGTGGCGCTTTCCGAAGCCCGCGAAGAGCTGTTCATCATGTTGCTGCTGTGGGGAGCCGCCGCCGGGATCTACCTGGTCCAGGGCCTGCCGAGCAATGACATGCGCTTCTGGGTGACCATGTTGCTGGTGCAGTCGCTGCCGTACCTGGCAGCGCTGATCATGGCGATGCTGTCGTCGCTGCCCAAGCCTGTGGATGCCGCCCAGCCCGCTCCCACCGTCCCCCATCAACGCCTGGATTTGCTATAAGATAACGCCCCTCGATTTCGTGCCCTGCCTTGCCCCCGGAGTTCCTTCAATGACGGCCCCAGCCGACCTTTCGCCTACCCTTGAACTGGCCTGCGACCTGATCCGTCGTCCTTCGGTAACCCCGCTGGACTTCGACTGCCAGAAACAGATGATGCAACGCCTGGGCGATGCCGGTTTCATGCTTGAGCCAATGCGCATCGAAGACGTCGACAACTTTTGGGCCACCCATGGCACCCAGGAAGGTCCGGTACTGTGCTTTGCCGGTCACACCGACGTGGTCCCTACCGGCCCGGTGCAGGCCTGGCAGAACGATCCGTTCGATGCCCTGATCGATGCCGACGGCATGCTCTGCGGCCGTGGTGCTGCCGACATGAAAGGCAGCCTGGCGGCCATGGTCGTGGCTACCGAACGCTTCGTCGCCGATTACCCGAACCACCGCGGCAAGGTCGCGTTCCTGATCACCAGTGACGAAGAAGGCCCGGCTCATCACGGCACCAAGGCTGTGATCGAACGCCTGGCCGCGCGCCAGGAGCGCCTGGACTGGTGCATCGTTGGCGAACCGTCGAGCACCAGCCTGGTTGGCGACGTGGTCAAGAACGGCCGTCGCGGCTCGCTTGGCGCCAAGCTGACCGTACGCGGTGTACAGGGCCATGTGGCCTACCCGCACCTGGCCAAGAACCCGATCCACCTGGCCGCCCCGGCGCTGGCTGAACTGGCCGCCGAGCATTGGGACGAAGGCAACGCCTTCTTCCCGCCAACCAGCTTCCAGATCTCCAACCTCAACTCCGGTACTGGCGCGACCAATGTGGTGCCCGGTGAACTGACGGCGCTGTTCAACTTCCGTTTCTCCACCGAGTCGACGGTCGAAGGCCTGCAGCAACGCGTCGCGGCGATCCTCGACAAGCACCAGCTGGACTGGCATGTGGACTGGGCGCTGTCCGGCCTGCCGTTCCTGACCGAACCGGGTGAGCTGCTCGACGCGGTATCAGCCAGCATCAAGGCGGTCACCGGTCGTGAAACCAAGGCCTCGACCAGCGGCGGTACCTCCGATGGGCGCTTCATTGCCACCCTTGGTACCCAGGTTGTCGAACTGGGACCGGTCAACGCTACCATTCACCAGGTCAACGAGCGGATCCTGGCCAGTGACCTCGATGTCCTGACCGAGATCTACTACCAGACCCTGACCCGGTTGCTTGCCTGATGCTCACCTGCCCTCTCTGCAGCGCCCCGCTGAGCACGCTCGACAACGGTGTCGCCTGTCCGGCCGGGCACCGTTTCGATCGGGCCCGCCAGGGTTACCTGAACCTGTTGCCGGTGCAACACAAGAACAGCCGCGATCCGGGCGATAACCAGGCCATGGTCGAAGCCCGCCGCGACTTTCTCAATGCCGGTCACTACGCCCCGGTAGCCCGCCGCCTGGCTGAACTGGCCGCCGAACGCGCGCCCGCGCACTGGCTGGATATCGGTTGTGGCGAGGGTTACTACACCGCGCAGATTGCCGCAGCACTGCCCGCGGCTGATGGCTATGCCCTGGACATCTCCCGCGAAGCGGTCAAACGCGCCTGCAAACGCGACCCGGCAGTGACCTGGCTGGTGGCAAGCATGGCGCGGGTGCCCCTGGCCGATGCCAGCTGCCAGTTCCTGGCCAGCGTGTTCAGCCCCCTCGACTGGCAGGAGGCGCTGCGCCTGCTTGCCCCGGGCGGCGGCCTGATGCGCGTCGGCCCGACCAATGAACACCTGATCGAGCTGCGTCACAAGCTCTATGATGAAGTGCGCGACTACGCCGACGACAAGCACCTGGCGCTGGTCCCGGCAGGCATGCAGCACGCCCACAGTGAAACCCTGAAATTCCGCCTGAGCCTTGTCGATGGCAAGTCCCGCGCCGACCTGCTGGCCATGACACCCCATGGCTGGCGCGCCAGCGCGGAAAAACGAGCTCGCGTCATCGAGCAAGCCGAGCCTTTCGAGGTCACGGTATCGATGCGTTACGACTACTTCGTGCGCCAAGACTGAGCACTCCCGGAGCCCCCATGCGCCAACCCGATATCGAGATTTACCTCAAAGACGCCGACGTCGACCACAAACAGATCGCTGCCTGGCTCAGCGAAGCGCTCGGTCCGTGCAGCGAGTGGCAACAGAAAGGCCAGACCTACAAGTGCAAGGCCGGTAACATTCCAGTTACCTGGTTACCGAAGGCTGTAGGCAAATGGAACAGTCTTTACCTGGAAAGCGACCAGACTCCGTGGGATGACGACATCGCCTGCGCGCGTGCCGCGTTCGCTGCGCTAAATGTCGAAGTGCGCTGCGCACCGGGTAGCTGGGTCGAGGAAGAAGGTGAAGAGGATGCCGATCGCTGGATCCGCATCAGCGCCGACGGTGAAGAGGAAATCACCTGGCGTACCAGCTGAGGCCGGCTCTACGAAAAGGCCCGTCCCGGTCGTCCGGCGACGGGCCTTTTCGCTTGTGGGCCCAGGCTCAAGGCCCCTGGCCCGGCGCTTACAGACCGATAACGTCTTCTGCCTGCAAGCCTTTCTGGCCTTGAGTCAGACTGTATTCGACCTGCTGCCCCTCGATCAGGGTGCGATGCCCCTCACCGCGAATGGCACGGTAGTGAACGAACACGTCCGCACCATCTCCACGCTGAATGAAGCCATAACCTTTGGCGTCATTGAACCACTTTACACTTCCAGTCTCACGAGACGACATCTGAACTACTCCGGGTTTTTATTTTGGAATCGCCTGGCAAGCGGAGGATCACCTTCCTCCGCCGACGCAGCTTGAGGATTACTCCTGCAAGCTGCGGACCGAGTATATGACAGGCTCGAAAGATTTTTTATGACGGCCCGGCTTTTTGCTGAAGTTGCGCAGATACGTCACACTAACCGACTGAGCAATCACTCGAAAAATTCACCCAGAGCACACACTGTATGACCCGTTCCCCCCTGCGCCGCCTGATCTTTGGCGCCCTGCGTCGCCTGTTGTACCTGTGGGTTCGCTCCGAGACCATCAATCAGTCGTCCTTTACCCTGAACCTGGATCGCAGCCGGCCGGTGTTCTACGCCCTGCAATCGCCGTCGTTGACCGACCTCGCGGTACTCGACCGCGAGTGCAGCAAAGCCGGGCTGCCACGGCCGGTGTTACCGGTTACAGTAGGCACCCTGCAGGAGCCCGCGGCTTTTTTCTACCTGACGCCCGAGCCGGACTGGCTGGGTCGCCAGGACAAACGCGGCGCCCCGCCGACGCTGTCGCGGCTGGTCAACGCCATCAGCCAGCACGCCGAGGAAGACGCGCAGATCATTCCGGTCAGCGTGTTCTGGGGCCAGTCTCCCGCCAGTGAGTCCAGCCCCTGGAAACTGCTGTTTGCCGACAGTTGGGCAGTAACCGGGCGTTTGCGCCGGCTGCTGACCGTGCTGATCCTGGGGCGCAAGACCCGTGTGCAGTTCTCTGCGCCGATTCATCTGCGCGAGCTGGTCCAGCACAACAAGGGCCACGAACGCACCGTGCGCATGGCCCAACGCATGCTGCGCGTGCACTTTCGCAACCTCAAGACCGCGGTCATCGGCCCGGACATCTCGCACCGGCGCAACCTGGTCAAGGGCCTGGTCCACGACCCGCTGGTACGCCAGGCCATCGCCGACGAAGCCGAGCGCGAGAAAATCCCTCTGGCCAAGGCAGAAGCCCAGGCCCTGCGTTATGGCAATGAAATCGCCTCGGACTACACCTACACCGCAATCCGCTTCCTTGAAGTGGTACTCAGCTGGTTCTGGAACAAGATCTACGACGGTATCAAGGTCAACCATATCGAGCAGGTCCAGGGCATCGCCCCCGGACACGAAGTCATCTATGTGCCCTGCCACCGCAGCCATATCGACTACTTGTTGCTCTCCTATCTGCTGTTTCGCAACGGCCTGACCCCGCCGCACATCGCTGCCGGGATCAACCTCAACATGCCGGTGATTGGCGGCCTGCTGCGCCGCGGCGGGGCATTTTTCATGCGCCGTACGTTCAAGGGCAATCCGCTGTACACGGCAGTGTTCAACGAATATCTGCACACCCTGTTCACCAAGGGGTTTCCGGTCGAGTACTTCGTCGAAGGTGGCCGCTCGCGCACCGGGCGCATGCTCCAGCCGAAAACCGGCATGCTCGCCATTACCCTGCGCAGCTATCTGCGCTCATCGCGCACGCCGATCGTCTTCGTCCCGGTTTACATTGGCTACGAGCGCGTACTCGAAGGCCGTACCTATCTGGGCGAGTTGCGCGGTGCAAGCAAGAAGAAAGAGTCGATCTTCGACATTTTCAAAGTAGTCGGCGCACTCAAACAACGCTTCGGCCAGGTGGCGGTGAACTTCGGCGAGCCGATTCGCCTCGGCGCCTTTCTCGACCAGCAGCAGCCCGGCTGGCGCGAACAGACTCACGCGCCGCAGTTCCGCCCGGCGTGGCTCAACGAGACCACCTCGCGCCTGGGTGAAAAAGTTGCTCGCCACCTCAACGAAGCGGCAGCAATCAACCCGGTCAACCTGGTCGCCCTGGCCTTGCTCTCCACCAGCCGCCTGGCCCTGGACGAGCGCGCCCTGGCACGGGTGCTGGACCTGTACCTGGCATTGCTGCGAACTGTGCCCTATTCGCCGCACACCACCTTGCCGGAGGGTGACGGCCTGGCGCTGATCAGTCACGTCAGGGGCATGGACCTGCTGGCCGAGCAGAGCGACGCGCTGGGCAGGATTCTGTACCTGGACGAGCAGAATGCGGTGCTGATGACCTATTACCGCAACAACGTCCTGCACATCTTTGCCCTGCCGGCGCTGCTGGCAAGCTTCTTCCAGAGCAGCTCGCGCATGAGCCGCGAACTGATCCTGCAGTACACCCGGGCCCTGTACCCGTACCTGCAATCGGAACTGTTCATCCGCTGGGAGCTGGACGAACTGGACGCCGTCATCGACCAGTGGCTGCAGGCCTTTGTCGAGCAGGGTCTGCTGCGCTACGAGAATGGCGTGTACCTGCGCCCGGCACCGAGCTCGCGCCAGTTCGTACTGCTGACGCTGCTGGCCCGGGCCATCACCCAGACCCTGCAGCGCTTTTACATGGCCACCGCTCTGTTGCTCAACAGCGGCCAGCACACCCTGAGCGCCGAAGAACTGGAAGACCTTTGCGTGATCATGGCTCAGCGCCTGTCGATCCTGCATGGGCTCAACGCTCCGGAATTCTTTGACAAGACTCTGTTCCGCCACTTTATCCAGACCCAGATCGAACAGGGCGTATTGCGCCCAGACAGTAACGGCAAGCTGGGTTACCACGAAAAACTCAGTGAACTGGCCGAGGGCGCGGCAAAACGCGTGCTGTCGGCGGAGCTGCGCTTGTCTATCCGCCAGGTTGCGCTGCACCGCGAAGACGGGCAAGACCACACACAGAGTCAGGGTTCCTTCTGACTTACACCTCCACAAGGGTTCAGGCTGCAGCCTCCCTGAATCCTCGTAGAGGAACGCACAATGCCCAAAGTCGATTACCAAACTCTCGATGTCACACTACTGTTCGCCGTCACCCGCCTCGGCCTGCCCAGCGGCGTCACGGTGACCCTCACCCTCGCCGACATTTCCCGCGCAGATGCCCCCGCCATCACCCTCGCCGAGCAAACCTTGCTCGCAGGTCCCGAGATCGGCTTCGACTTCAATCTGCGCTATGACAGCCGTATGGTAGACGAGCGTATGACCTATGCCCTGATGGCGCGCATCGTCCATGAGGACAATCTGCTGCTCCTGAACACCTCGTCATGTATCGTCAAACTCGACGGTACTCAAAATGAGGTGACGATGAATCTTGATCATCCATAGGCCTTGAGCAAGAAAAACCGTTAAAGTTCGTGGGCTTGGCCACAAGCCAAACCTACGAACCACGGAGATCCCATGAAGAAACTTTTCCTGCTGTGTTGCGCATCCCTGCTCGCAGCCTGCTCCAGCAACGCACCCAGCGGCAAAGCCAGCCTCGATGGCGAAGTCTTCTACCTGCAGCGCATCGCCCTGCCACCCGCTGCCACCTTGAGTGTCAGCCTGCAAGACGTTTCACTCATGGACGCCCCTGCTGTGACCCTGGCCAGCCAGAGCGGCCCCGTGAAGGGCAACGTGCCGCTGCCCTTCCACCTCAGCTATGACCCTGCCCAGGTCAAGCCTGGCCATCGCTATGCGGTCAGCGCGCGGATCGAACTGGACGGCAAGTTGCTGTTCATCAACACCGAGCACCATGGCGTACAACTTGATGGCAACGACCCGCAGCCGGTACGCATCAAGGTTGATGCTGTTCGCTGATAGCCCGTTCTGACCACTGATAAGGATGCTGCCATGTTCCGCCCCGCTCTCACCATCACCGGCCTGTGCGCCGGCTTGCTGCTGTCGGCCAGTGCTCTGGCGTTGTCGCTCAGCGATCTGTCGCAGAAGGATGCCTCTGGCGGTCTGAAAGACGCCCTGACCCAAGGCGCCCAGGTTGCCGTGAAGCAACTGGGTACGCCTGGAGGCTTCAGCAGTAACCCTGATGTGCGCATCGAACTGCCAGGTAACCTCGGCAAAGTAGCGAAGAAAATGAAGCAGTTCGGTATGGGTGCCCAGGTCGAACAGCTGGAAACCAGCATGAACCAGGCCGCTGAGGCCGCTGTGCCACAAGCTCAAGCGCTGCTGGTCGATGCCGTGAAGAAAATGACCGTCGATGATGCCAAGGGTATTCTCGCCGGCGGCAACGACTCGGCCACTCAATACCTGAGCAAGACCAGCCGCGAGCAGATCCGCGCCAAGTTCCTGCCGATCGTCAAGAAAGCCACCGACCAGGTCGGCCTGGCCCAGCAGTACAACAGCTTCGCCGGACAAGCCGCGACCCTTGGCGTGCTGGATGCCAAGAACGCCAATGTCGAAGGTTACGTGACCGAACAAGCGCTCAACGGCCTGTTCGAGATGATCGCCAAGCAGGAAGAAAGCATTCGCCAGAATCCGGCGGCCGCGGCCACCGGCCTGGCCAAGAAAGTTTTCGGCGCGCTTTGATTCCGTAACAAGTGCATACGTGTGGGTGAAGGCTCCACGTATGCAGCACTCAAGCTCCACCACCAGCATTTCCAAGTTGGATCAGGTCATTGGCTTTGAAAATATCCCTGAGCAAAGCACGTAAACCCTCAGGAGTACTACGATGAAGCAATCCAATACGCTGCAAATAACCACCACCATCGATCCACGATGGCTGGATAGCAAAGCCTTTGATGGTTCGCCCGATGATGCCACCTGTCATTGGCTGGAACTCTATGACGCCACCGACTTCTCCCTCCCGCCAGCGACTATCCTTCACTCGAACGAAGGCTTGGCAGTACCCAATACGTTCAACATTGATATCGGCAGCGAGTACACAGTGGGTGCCCTCTACTTGCTTCGGCTGAAGTACAAAGTAAACACAAGGTCGCGCATATCGGGAGATGTCCAATTCGAACTTCAGCCGCGCGGTGAGACACCGCAAATGATTACGCTGAAGCTCAAAACCGGGCACGGGCCATGTCGAGGACGCACAGGGTTTTGCCACTCTTGGTGATCACTGATCGGCTTTCGTGATACGAGCACGGCGAAGTGCCTGTCACTTCGCCGCATTAGCTCAATTTGTCTTCCTGACCCTGAACCACGCCGCATACAGCGCCGGCAGGAACAACAGCGTCAACGCCGTCGCGACAATCAGCCCGCCCATGATCGCCACTGCCATCGGCCCGAAGAACACGCTGCGTGACAGCGGAATCATCGCCAGCACGGCGGCCAATGCCGTCAGCACAATCGGCCGGAAACGCCGCACCGTCGCCTCGATAATCGCCTGCCAGCGATCCAGCCCGGCAGCAATGTCCTGTTCGATCTGATCGACCAGAATCACCGAGTTACGCATGATCATCCCCGACAGCGCGATAGTCCCGAGCATGGCCACAAAGCCGAACGGCTGACGGAACACCAGCAGGAACAAGGTCACCCCGATCAACCCCAGCGGCGCGGTGAGGAACACCATCACCGTGCGTGAGAAGCTGCGCAGCTGCAGCATCAGCAGGGTCAACACCACCACGATGAACAAGGGCACGCCGGCGTTCACCGACTTCTGCCCGCGCGTGGAGTCCTCCACCGTACCACCGACTTCCAGCAGGTAGCCATCCGGCAGTTCGGCGCGCACCGCGTCCAGGGTCGGGAGAATCTGCTTCACCAGGGTTACCGGCTGTTCCTTGCCGTAGATATCCGCCCGCACCGTCACGTTCGGCAAGCGATTGCGGTGCCAGATGATGCCCTCTTCAAAACCGTACTCAAGCGTTGCCACCTGCGACAGCGCCACGCTCCGGCCATTGTCGGTCGGCACCGCCAGGCTAGGCAGGTTGGCAAGCTCGGTGCGCTCCTGGCGGGTGCCGCGCAAGAGGATCTCGATCAACTCGTTGTCTTCACGGAACTGGCTGACGGACGAACCAGTCAGCGAGCTCTGCAGGAACTTCGCCAGGTTGGCCGTGCTCACGCCCAGGGCGCGGGCGCGATCCTGGTCGATATTTAGATAAACCACCTTGCTCGGTTCTTCCCAGTCCAGATGCACGTTGACCACATGCGGGTTCTCGCGCACCTTGGCCGCCACCTTGCGCGCCAGGGCACGGACTTGCTCGATGTGTTCACCGGTGACCCGGAACTGCACCGGGTAGCCCACAGGCGGACCGTTCTCCAGGCGGGTAACCCGCGAGCGCATGTCGGGGAACTGCTCATCCAGGGTAGCAATCAACCAGCTACGCAGGGCTTCACGTTCTTCGATGGTCTTGGCCAGCACCACGAACTGGGCAAAACTCGCCGCCGGCAGTTGCTGGTCCAGCGGCAGGTAGAAGCGCGGCGAGCCGGTGCCGACATAAGCCACATAGTTATCGATACCCGCACGCTCCTTGAGCATTGCCTCCAGGCGTTTGACCTGCTCGGCGGTGTTGCTCAGCGACGCGCCTTCGGCCAGCTTCAGGTCGACCATCAACTCCAGTCGCCCGGACGCCGGGAAGAACTGCTGGGGCACGAAGCGGAACAATAGAATGCTGCCGATGAACAGCGCGATAGTCGCCACAATCACCGTCTTGCGCCGTTCCACGCACCAGCCGACCAGACGCCGCACACGCTGATAGAACGGCGTACCGTACGGATCAGGGCCACCTTCGGCCGTACCGTGCTTGGCCGCGTGCAGCTTGGCCAGGTCCGGCAGCAGGCGCTCGCCCAGATAGGGCACAAAAACCACGGCGGCGATCCACGAGGCAATCAGTGCAATGGTCACCACCTGAAAGATCGAACGGGTGTACTCACCGGTGCTGGACTGGGCGGTCGCAATCGGCAAGAAACCTGCCGCGGTAATCAAGGTGCCGGTGAGCATCGGGAACGCCGTGCTGGTCCAGGCATAGCTCGCCGCCTTGATGCGATCGAAGCCCTGTTCCATCTTGATCGCCATCATCTCGACGGCAATGATCGCATCGTCCACCAGCAACCCCAGGGCCAGTACCAGCGCCCCCAGGGAAATCTTGTGCAGGCCGATACCCAGGTAATACATGGTCGCGAAGGTCATCGCCAGCACCAGTGGAATGGCCAGCGCCACCACCAGGCCGGTACGCATACCGAGTGAGAAGAAGCTCACCAGCAGCACGATTGCCAGCGCCTCGACCAGCACCTGAACGAACTCACCGACGCCGGTCTTCACCGCCGCTGGCTGATCCGAAACTTTGCGCAGCTCCATGCCAGCCGGCAGGTTGTGGGCAATGCGGGCGAACTCGGCCTCCAGCGCCTTGCCCAGCACCAAAATGTCGCCACCGGGCTTCATCGATACGGCAAGTCCAAGCGCATCCTCGCCCATGAAGCGCATGCGCGGCGCGGGTGGATCGTTGAAGCCGCGACGCACATGGGCCACATCGCCGATGCGGAAGGTGCGGTCGCCGACACGAATCGGGAACTGCTCGATCTGCTCGACCGTATCAAAGCGTCCGCTCACCCGCAGTTGCAAGCGCTCGCTGGGGGTCTCGAAGAAACCGGCGGTGCTGACTGCGTTCTGCTCTTCCAAAGCCTGCTGCACCGCAGCCAGGGGTAAACCGAGGGTGGCCAGCTTGAGGTTGGACAGTTCAATCCAGATCTTCTCGTCCTGCAGCCCGAGCAGCTCGACCTTGCCCACATCCTTGACCCGTTGCAGCTGGATCTGCACACGGTCGGCGTAGTCCTTGAGCACGGCATAGTCGAACCCTTCACCGGTCAGCGCGTAGATGTTGCCGAAGGTGGTACCGAACTCGTCATTGAAAAATGGCCCCTGGATGCCGGGCGGCAAGGTATGGCGGATATCCGCGACTTTCTTGCGGATTTGGTACCACAACTCGGGGATGTCGGCCGAGTGCATCGAGTCGCGCGCCATGAACGTCACTTGCGATTCACCTGGTCGCGAGAACGAGACGATTTTCTCGTACTCGCCGGTCTCCATCAGCTTCTTTTCGATGCGCTCGGTGACCTGACGCGAGACTTCCTCGGCGCTGGCCCCCGGCCAGATGGTACGAATGACCATGGCCTTGAAGGTGAAGGGCGGATCTTCACTCTGCCCCAGTTTGGTGTAGGACAACGCGCCGACCACAGCCAGCAGGATCATCAGGAACAGCACGATCTGGCGATTGCGCAGCGCCCAGGCGGAAAGGTTGAAACCCATCGGGACTTACTCCTTGGCCGCCAGATTCACCACACGATTGGAACGATCCACCGGACGCACCTGCTGCCCCTCCTGGAGCACATGCACGCCGGCCGCCACTACCCAGTCCGACGCACTGAGGCCTTCAAGTACCGGGACACTGTTTTCGCCGTAGGCGCCCACGCGCACCGGGACGCGTTTGAGGGTGTTATTGGCATCCACGCGCCAGACGTAGGTCTGGCCGTTCTCGGCGGTCAGCGCCGACAGCGGCACCGCCAGCGGCACCTGTTCAGCATGCTGAATAAATACCCGGGCGCTCTGGCCGAGCTCTGCCGGTACTTTGCCGGCGCTGAAGGCAATACGTGCGGCGTAAGTCCGCGAGCGCGGATCGGCCGAAGGCGACAGTTCGCGAATGCGCCCGGTGAAACGTTGATCCGGTTGCGACCACAGCTCGACCGCCACTGGTTGGCCGACCTTGAAGCGCCCGAATTGCTGCTCCGGCAATCCAATCAACACCTCACGCTCACCATCGGCGGCCAGGGTAAAGACGGTCTGGCCGGCGGCGACCACTTGCCCCACCTCGACCTGGCGCTTGGCAATGACGCCATTTTGAGAAGCACGCAGCACGGCGTACTCCGCCTGGTTGCCGGCCACGTCGAACTCGGCACGCACCTGCTTGAGCCGGGCCAGACCGGCGCGGTAGAGGTTTTCGGCATTGTCGTACTGGGAACGGCTGACCATCTGCCGGTCGAGCAAGGTCTTGTAGCGGTCACGCTCGGCCTTGACCAGGTTCAGGTTGGCTTCGGCGGCGGCCAGCTGGGCGCGACTCGCTTCCAGTTGCAGGCGCACATCCTGCGGGTCGAGTTCGGCCAATGGCTGCTCGACCTTGACCCGCTGCCCTTCTTCCACCAGGCGTTTACTGACCTTGCCTGCGATGCGGAACGCCAGTTCCGGCTCGAAGCGCGCTCGCACCTCGCCCGGGTAGCTGTCGGCAGCGGCGCTGGCCGGTTGCGGCTGCACCACCATGGCGGGACGCAGGGAAGTCTGCGGCGTGCTCTCCTGCCCGCAAGCAGAAAGCAGCAAGACAAGAGCAACGGGCAGAGCGAGGGGCAAGGCATGGCGCAACATGATGAATGACCTTTCGCGAGTGACGCTTTGAATATTTATACTCGCGAGTATATTAAATCAGCGAACCCACGCGGGGAAGCGCCCGCCCAAGAGAAAAAACGTATTAACAGGCGCTCGTTATGACGATATCTGCCAGCCCGGGACGGGCCGGCGATGTACCATGTCCACTTACCGGAATCTGTACAAGTCACCCATGCCCAACGATCTCACCGCTCCCGTCGGCCCCGGCCGGCCCAAGGACCTGGCAAAGCGCCAGGCCATTCTCGAGGCGGCCAAGCAGCTGTTTCTCACTCTTGGCTATGCCAGCACCAGCATGGATGCGGTCGCGACAGCGGCAGGTGTTTCAAAACTGACGGTCTACAGCCACTTCACCGACAAGGAAACGCTGTTCACTGCAGCGATCTCTGCCACTTGCACGGCACAGTTGCCGGAGCTGATCTTCGAACTGCCTGACGGCGTACCGCTGGAGCAAGTGCTGCTCAATATCGGCTGTGGTTTCCAGGCGCTGATCAGCAGCGACCAGTCGGTGCAACTGACCCGGCTGATCATGACTCTGGGCACCCAGGACCCCAAGCTCAGCCAGATCTTCTTCGAAGCAGGCCCGTTGCGGGTGCTGCGCGAGATGGAGCTGTTGCTGCAGCGTGTCGACCAACGCGGCCTGTTGCGCATCGAGCACCCGGACAAGGCGGCAGAACACTTTTTCTGCCTGCTCAAGGGCGCGCCGAACTATCGCCTGCTGCTCGGTTATGCCCCTGCCCTGGACGCCGAAGCCGCCCAGGCGCATGTGGCAGAAGTGGTCAGCATGTTCCTGCGCGCTTATCGTCCCTGATCAGGCTTTGAGCGCTTTCTTCGGATAGATGTCGTAGCGGCTCGACTTGCCTTCGAGGCTGTGACTCGGCTTGGGGCCGTCGATGATCGGCGCCTTGCGCGGGCGCTTGACCACCACCCGGTGGCTGGCCAGGGCCAGGGCTGCTTCGAGCAGCGCGGGCGCATCCAGGTCATCGCCGACCAGGGGGCGGAACACGCGCATTTCCTTTTTCACCAGGGCACTCTTGTCCCGGTGCGGGAACATCGGGTCGAGGTAGATCACTTGCGGTGGCTCGCCCTGCCAGTTGCGCATGCGCTCGATGGCGTTGCCGGTGAGCAGCTGCATACGCGCCACGATCGGGCCGACCTCAGGGTCACTGGCAGCCCGGGCCAGGCCATCTTCAAGCAGCGCGGCAACCAGCGGCTGGCGCTCGATCAAGGTCATCTGACAACCCAGGCTGGCCAGCACGAAGGCATCCTTACCAAGCCCCGCTGTAGCGTCCAGCACCTGCGGTCGTACGCCCTGGGCGATGCCCACGGCTTTAGCGATCATCTGCCCGCTGCCACCCCCGAACACCCGCCGGTGCGCCGCCGCGCCCTCGACAAAGTCGACCCGCACCGGTCCAGGAGCCTGCGCTCCGAGCTGCTGGATCTGCAGCCCGCTGGCACCGACCTGCACGGCGAAACCGGCGTTGTCGTCCGCCAGCGGCAGGTCCAGGCGCTGCGCCCACGCTTGGGCCGTGGCCTGATAATCGGCTGTCAGTGCCTCGACCCGGATACCGCCGTCCGCCAGTTGCTCCACCATCAAATCCTGTACTCAAAAAAATTAAATGATCGTCGGCCACGGCCGATATACGAAGTATTCGCTATTTTGCCAGACCTTCACGGCCCGCGACTGCCATGACCGACATTCTTCAGCTCAGCTCAGGTTACTTATCGCCCGTTGGCGATTATGGCCGGCACAATACCCAGGCACTGGGCGGCGTCAGCCACCTGTGGCAGGATTTTTTTGCCCGTGCCCTGGCTGAGCAACAGCGTGAAGGCACTGAAGCTGACACGGTCGCCATCGAGCAATTCGACAAGACCACCGGCGAGCCTTTGGGCGGCAGTCAGGTACTGGCGCAAATCCATACCCAGCGCCTGTGCAATGTCCAGGACACCGAACTCGCCCCGCCTGAGCCTTTGTTCCTGCCGATTGCCGAGTTCGAGCCAGAACTGCTGGAAAAGCTTGCGCCACCGTTCAGCGACGTCGAACTGATCGAACAACAGCGCCAGCTGGATATCAGCAACACCTGGGTACGCCCGGTGGTCATGAGCCAGGGCCATCCGCTGCCCGAGCCTGGGCCGGGACCTGCGCCAAAAGCACTGTACCTGCCGATCGCCGAGTTCGAGATGGATCTGCTCGACAAAGCACCTGAGCCGTTCGACGAACCTACCCTGGTGGCCCAGCAATCAGCCCTCGACTTCGACACCCGCTGGGCCCGCCCCGTGGTGCTGAACAACGTGCGCATCGCCGCCTGAGCCTTAACGACAGATCTGCCAGAAGCCCATGTCCAGATGAAAGTGATTGCGGTGCGCGGCGTTGTAGTCCGGCCCCAGCACGGTATTGAAGCTGTCACAGGCACTGGCGTGCACATCCTTTAGAAAGCGTGCCTTGGCGCCCTCTCCCGGCCAGTCCTTGAGTAACTGGATACGTTGGCCGTCAGCCAGGCGAAAGCCGGCAATGTCCAGCGCATTTGCCGAAGCATGCTGGCTGAGGCGGCCGACCTTGCGGTTGTACATGTTGCGACAGGCAAAGCTGCCCAGATGGTCGATCTGCACTACCGGTTGTGAAAACGCGCGCTGCGCCGCGGGCTGCAATGCGTGGCGCTCGAACAGGGCATACGCCACCGCCAGCGGACAACTGGCGAGGAAGCTACTGCTCAGTCGCACCGACGAGCCTTCGACACGCACTACGTTTTCCAGGGGGCATGGCGCGTCAGGCGGACTGTCGACCTGTGGGCGATAGCGCAAGCCGGAGGTGGCCAAGGCTTGTGCACAGCGTTGCGAATCATCCTGCAAACGCCCGAGTTTATAAGGCGTCAGCAGGTTCGGCGGCTCACGCACATCAAGCGCGGCCCAAGGGTTCCAGGCATCCGGCAGACGCCAACCTTGTCGCCAGGCATAAACCGACAGGCCGACCAACACCAGGCACAGCAGCAGCACGCCCTTGCGCATTCGGCTCAACGCCGGAACAACTGATTCAACTTATCGAACGGCATGGCCTGGTCGCCATAGGTAAACGTGCCCTGAGTCAGGATTTCCTCGGCACCACGGTAGAACGCAGCATAAGCGGCGCGCATCAGCGACGAACCGACACTGATGCGCCGCACACCCAGGTCCTGCAACTGGTTGACGCCCAATTGCACGCCTTTCATGCCCATCAACACGTTCACCGGTTTCGGCGCGACGGCCTGGACCACCGCACGAATTTCATCTGCGGTGCGCAATCCAGGCGCATACAACACATCGGCACCCGCTTCGGCGAAGGCTTGCAGACGGGCAATGGTGTCGTCCAGGTCCATGCGACCATGCAGCAGGTTTTCGGCACGGGCACAGAGCATGAACGGGAAGTCCAGGCTTCGCGCGGCCGCCACAGCCGCTTCAACCCGCTCCACCGCATGATGGAAGCTGTAGATCGGCTCTTCGGCATTGCCGCTGGCGTCCTCGATGGAACCGCCCACCAGGCCTGCCTGGGCGCCCTGCAGAATCGCCTCGGCGCAGCCTTTGGGGTCATCGCTGAAGCCGTTCTCCAGGTCGGCCGCCACCGGCAATGCCGTGGCATCGACAATGGCGCGGGCATTGTCGAGGGTTTCTTCCAGGGTCATGGCGCCTTCGGCATCCGGCCGCCCGAGAGAAAAAGCCAGCCCGGCACTGGTGGTAGCCAGTGCTTCGAAGCCGAGGCTGGCCAGTAGCTTGGCGGAGCCGGCATCCCAAGGATTGGGAATGACGAAGGCGCGATCGCGCTCATGCAGGGCTTTGAAGGCTTCGGCACGCAGGGTTTGTACATCCATGATCACGGCTCCCGGGCAGACGGCAGGACGCGTTCAGAGCAGACCGAGTTGTTCGGCCTCAGGCGCCCTGTCCAGTTCAGGCAAGGCCGGCAATCCAGGCAAGCGCTCCATCAGACCGCGATGAAAACGCTGCGCCAAGGCAGCGGCCAGGCGATTATCGGCAGTATGCAGGAAAACGTAGGGGCTGCGCCCTTCCTCGATCCAGGCCGCCACTTTGTCTATCCATGGCAGTAGAAAGGGTTCATTGGCCGCCAGTTCCGGGTGGCCGATAAAGCGCACCTGCGGATGCTGACTGAAGGCGGTCGGCCGTGGCGGTACCCGCGGCTTTTTCGACTGGGCATGAAGTACGCCCGGGTCGCGCGAAGTACAACTGAACAGTGCCCTCGGATCCAGGCAGATGCGCTCGACGCCGCGCCCCTGCAGCAGCCGATTGAGCAAGCGTTCTTCCTCGCCTTTGGCGAAAAAAGCACGGTTGCGCACCTCCACGGCGACTGGCACGTCAACTTCATCAAGGAACGCGATCAGCTCACCTATTCGCGCCGGGCCGAAGGACGCCGGCAATTGCAGCCAGTAAGGCGCTACCCGCGCCCCCAGAGGCTTGAGCAGTTCAATGAAGGTCTGTGCTGCGACCAATTGCTCGCGCAAGTCACCGCCATGGCTGATGTCGCCAGGAAACTTGGCGGTAAAACGAAAGTGCGCGGGCATGACCTGGGCCCAACGCTCGATGGTCGCCGGTGCCGGGCGGGCATAAAAGGTGGTGTTGCCTTCTACGGCATTGAAGACCTGGCTGTAGAGGCCAAGAAACTCGCCGGTTTTAGCGTCCGCCGGGTAGAGGTACTCGCGCCAGGCGTTTTCACTCCAGGAGGGACAACCGAGATAATAGGGAAGCGTGGACAGACTCATCCATCAAATGTACAGGTCCAACCCCAGTACTTCCATCTCCCAATCCACGAAACCTGCCGTGGTCAGGTAGCTGGTCAGGGCCTGGGCGGTGCGCTTGTCGCGGGCGCGAGGAAAGATCATGTCCTGCTGGCGCGCAGGCAGCCCACCGGTACGCGCCTGGCCGCTGCTGGCCTGAGGCTGTACTTCGAATTCGCCTGGAAGATCCTCGTCCACATCATCGCTGCGAACCGGCGCTTTGCGCGGGGTCCGTTTGATCGGATAGGACTGTGAGGAAAAACCGTCGATACGCATGGCGATCTTCTCAGGAACAATGATGGCAATTTAGCAGCACCAGAGATCCTTCGCTAATGCCCGACTGATAACTGGACCACAGTTCGGGCAAAAGGTTTTATTTGGCCTGGGAATAACCGACGAACAGCACTCAGCGCGCTTTCGGGGTGGCCACGTTGTCGCGCAGGTAGACCGGCTGAGCCTGGTCGGCAGGGATGCTCTCGCCGCGCTGCCAGGCGAAGGTGGCCAGGGTCAGCAGGTCCAGGGCATGCGGCAAGAGAGCGGCATCCTGACCGCTCAGGGTCACCGGAATGCGCTCGGCGTAACCCCAGCCGGTGCCTGCGCCGAACCAATCACCACTGCTGCCTGCCGGTAAAACGGCCCGCTCCGGTGGCAGCACCGCTTCTTCGCCGAGCAGACGCATTTCCCCGTCGACGGCCTGGTAGCAGCCCCAGTACACCTCGTCCATGCGCGCATCGATGGCGGCTGCGACCTGGCTTACGCCCTGCTCGCGCAGGGCCCGCTGAGCCAGCACCGCCAAGTTCGACACCGGCAAGACCGGACGCTCCAGCGCAAAGGCCAGGCCCTGGACCACACCAATGGCAATACGCACGCCGGTGAAGGCACCCGGCCCACGCCCAAAGGCAATGGCGTCTACCGCTGCCAGCGTGGTGCCGGCATCGGCCAACAGTTGCTGGATCATTGGCAGCAGCTTCTGGGCGTGCAGGCGCGGGATCACCTCATAATGGCTGGAAACCTTGCCGTCATGCAGCAAGGCAACGGAGCAGGCTTCAGTGGCGGTATCCAGGGCCAGCAAGGTGGTCATCGGTGTATCCAGGCGAGAGAAAAAAGAGCGGCATTATAAACAACAACGGCCCGCAAGCGGGCCGTTGTCTGCACTACCGAGCGTCAATCAGCTCAGTGCGGCCAGCACCTTGGTGGTGATGGCATCAACCGAGCCCACGCCTTCGATGTGCGCGTACTTCGGCTTGCCGCCATTGGCAGCGGAGAGCTTCTGGTAGAAGTCTACCAGTGGCTTGGTCTGGTCGTGGTAGACCGACAGGCGATGACGCACGGTTTCTTCGGTGTCGTCTTTACGCTGAACCAGCGCTTCACCGGTTTCGTCGTCCTTGCCTTCAACCTTCGGCGGGTTGTAGACCACGTGGTAAACGCGGCCCGAACCTTCGTGAACGCGACGACCGGCAATACGCTGAACGATTTCTTCGTCTTCAACGGCGATTTCAACCACGGCATCCAGCTCGACACCGGCAGTCACCAGGGCTTCAGCCTGAGGAATGGTGCGAGGGAAACCGTCGAACAGGAAACCGTTCGCGCAGTCAGGCTGGGCGATGCGGTCCTTGACCAGGTTGATGATCAACTCGTCGGAAACCAGCTTGCCAGCGTCCATGATCGCCTTGGCTTCCAGACCCAGCGGGGTGCCGGCCTTGACAGCGGCGCGCAGCATGTCACCGGTGGAGATCTGTGGAATGGCGAATTTTTCGGTGATGAACTTTGCCTGAGTACCTTTACCGGCCCCGGGAGCTCCCAGCAGAATCACGCGCATATTGTGCTCCTCATTTTTGTAAGCAAATCAATGGAGTCGGCGCAGAGGGCCAAGTCCGGAATTGGGTCATGACCACAAATCGGTCAAAAGGCTGCTCAAGATACACAGCGCCTTCAAGCCACACAAGCGGTCGAAAGTCGGAAAAAACCCCACACACTTGCCGTATAAAGCTCAGGTTGCGCCGAGCGCAACCTATTGCTTTGCAAGCATTCTCCCCTCTACTTGCAGCCTCTCGGCGGTGCGGCGATTTATCTCACCCGGTATTGCGCAAGCCCGCCGCAATTCCCGCGACAGTGACCAGCAGAGCCTGCTCCAGCGGGCTATCCAGAGCGGCTTCACGCGTGCGCGAACGGGCCAGCAACTCAGCCTGCAATAGATGTAGCGGGTCCAGGTACGTGTTGCGCAGACGGATGAATTCCAGGGTCTCCGGGCTGTGCGCCAGTAGCACCGGCTGCCCGGTCAGCCCCAGCACCACCCTGCACGCCTGCGACAATAGGTCGCGCAAATGTACACCCAAAGGTCGCAGTTCTGGTTGCACTAGACGTTCGTCGTAGGAGCGGGCGATTTCCGCGTCGGCCTTGGCCAGTACCATTTCCAGCATGTCGATGCGGGTACGGAAGAACGGCCACTGCTCGCGCATCTCGGCCAACAAATCGCCCTGCCCACGGCTCAAGGCATTGTTCAGCGCCGCTTCCCAGCCCAGCCAAGCCGGGAGCATCAGCCGCGTCTGGGTCCAGCCGAAGATCCACGGAATCGCCCGCAGGCTCTCGATGCCGCCGGCGCGGCGTTTGGCCGGGCGACTGCCCAACGGCAAACGCCCCAGTTCCTGTTCCGGGGTCGACTGTCGGAAGTACTCGACGAACTCGGGGTTCTCACGCACTACACCACGGTAAGCCTGGACCCCGTCGGCCGCCAGCTCGTCCATCAGCGTGCGCCAGGCCGGTTGTGGTGGTGGCGGCGGCAGCAAGGTCGCTTCCAGCACCGCAGCCAGGTACAGGTTCAGGTTCTGCTCGGCGATGTCTGGCAGGCCAAACTTGAAACGGATCATCTCGCCCTGTTCGGTGGTACGAAAACGTCCCGCGACCGAGCCTGGTGGTTGCGACAGAATTGCCGCGTGGGCAGGGCCGCCACCACGTCCGACGGTGCCACCGCGACCGTGAAACAACAGCAACTCGACCTGCTGCTCGTGGCAGATGCGCACCAGAGTCTCCTGCGCCCGGTACTGGGCCCAGGCGGCCGCCGTTGTGCCGGCATCCTTGGCGGAATCGGAGTAGCCGATCATCACTTCTTGCGGGCCATGCAGGGCGCTGCGATAACCGGGCAAACCGAGCAGACGCTCCATCACCGGGCCGGCGTTATCCAGGTCGGCGAGGGTTTCAAACAGTGGCACCACGCGCATCGGGCGCAGTACACCGGATTCTTTGAGCAGAAGTTGCACGGCGAGCACATCGGAGGCGGCACCGGCCATGGAAATCACATATGACCCCAGCGATGCGGCAGGTGCCGCGGCAATCTCGCGACAGGTGGCCAGCACCTCGGCGGTATCGTCCTGCGGCTTGAAGTAACCCGGCAGCAGCGGTCGACGATTGCTGAGTTCCTGCTGAAGGAAGGCGATTCGCGCGTCTTCGTCCCAGTCTGCATAACGCCCCAGCCCCAGGTACTCGGTTATTTCACTGAGCGCGGCAGTGTGCCGGGCGGCGTCCTGACGCACGTCCAGGCGCACCAGAAACAGACCGAAGGTCACTGCCCGGCGCAGACAGTCGAGCAACGGGCCATTGGCGATAACTCCCATGCCGCAGGCATGCAGCGACTCGAAACACAGGTGCAGGGGCTCGAACAGGTCGTGGTTGTGCTGCAACACCAGCGGCGACGGCGTTTGCGGCGACTTCAAGGCGCTTTGCGCCCAGGCGCGGGTCTCCCGCAGGCGATCACGCAATTGTTTGAGTAGCGTCCGATAAGGCTCGGCAGAATCGCCCACCTTGGCCCTCAGCGCCTCGCTGGCCTGCTGCATGGACAGCTCGGCGGCCAGGGCATCGATATCACGCAGGAACAGGTCAGCGGCCATCCAGCGCGCCAGCAACAGCACTTCGCGGGTTACCGGGGCAGTGACATTGGGGTTGCCGTCGCGATCACCGCCCATCCACGAGGCAAAACGGATCGGCGCGGACTCCAGCGGCAAATGCAGGCCGGTAGCCTCATGCAGCGCTTTGTCGACTTTGCGCAGATGATGCGGAATGGCCTGCCACAGCGAATGCTCGATCACCGCGAAGCCCCATTTGGCTTCATCCACCGGCGTTGGCCGGGTGCGGCGGATTTCCTCGGTGTGCCAGGCTTCGGCGATCAGCCGCTGCAAACGCTCACGGACCTGCTCGCGTTCGGCGGGCGTCAGGTCGCGATGATCCTGCGCGGCCAATTGCGCAGCGATCGCATCGTACTTCTGGATCAGCGTACGACGGGCCACTTCGGTAGGGTGGGCGGTCAATACCAGCTCGATATTGAGCTTGCCGAGCTGACGCGCCAGTGCATCGTCACTGTGCCCGGCGGCCTTGAGCCGCGCCAGCAGCTCGGGCAGCACCCGGGATTCGAAGGGCTCGGCCTGACCGCTGTCGCGGCGGCGAATCAGCTGATACTGCTCGGCGATGTTGGCCAGGTTGAGAAACTGGTTGAACGCCCGCGCTACCGGCAGCAATTCATCGTCAGCGAGGTCATTGAGGGTCGAGCTCAATTGCTCGGCGGCACCACTGCGGTCGGCCTTGGCGCTGCGGCGGATATCTTCGATCTTCTGCAGGAACGCTTCGCCATGCTGCTCACGAATGGTGTCCCCCAACAACTCGCCCAACAAATGAACATCTTCACGCAAGCGCACATCGATATCAGTCATCAGCCTTGTCTCCGGCATTCCTGGAAAACCGCTCTGGCTCCAGAGTGCCCCAGTACCGGTCATGCTTTCAAGGCAGACCAAAGGCTGCACAGTGACTACGCTGAAAACAGGTCCCTGAGGATTGATGAGGTCAGTATGAAAATCCGTGAGCTTGCCCGGCACTGGGAACAGAACGACAAAGGTCGTATGAGCCCGACCGGCCATGTCCTGCACCTGGACGTGGAATCGGCGGCGCGACTGGCCGCCCTGGCCGAAATGTACCCCAGGCGCCGCCCTGAAGAACTGCTCGGAGAGCTGCTGGGAGCGGCCCTGGAAGAACTGGAAACGAGCTTCCCCTACATTCAGGGGCACCAGGTAATCGCCACCGATGAAGAAGGTGATCCGCTCTACGAAGACATCGGTCCCACGCCGCGTTTCCTTGCGCTGTCACGTCGTTACCTGCACGACATGAGCAGCCACAAGGACGAATCGACCCACTGACGCCCCTCCCTTTCAGCCGCTACCGGGTGCCCGCGCAGGCGCCCGCGTACCACGGCCAACGCCTGAAGTTCCGGAAAAAACTGGCTGACCGATCAGTCAGAAATACCCGTAAATCCGCGGCAATTTTTTCTGAACTATTGAAAAACCCCCTCGGTCACAGCCAATAGCCATCACGGCAAAACCCTCCCCTCATCACAGTAGGTGGGTCGCGCCGATGGACTGTTACGGAATTCGTTGTTCATCAGGAGTGATCCAATGGAGTTGACCACCATGAAGACCCGTCCCGCTAACATCTCACCCTCTCACTTGCGCGGTATCAAACTGGCCGCACTGGCCCTTGGCAGTAGCCTGGTGCTCGCCGGCTGTGCCGGTAAGCCGCCTACCGAGCAGTACGCCGTGACCCAGTCAGCCGTCAATTCGGCCGTCAGCGCCGGAGGCACCGAGTTTGCCGCCGTAGAAATGAAAGCGGCCCAGGACAAGCTCAAACAAGCTGAAATCGCCATGCATGACAAGCAGTACGACGACGCCAAGCGCCTGGCCGAGCAGGCCGAGTGGGATGCCCGCGTCGCCGAACGCAAAGCCCAGGCCGCCAAGGCCGAGAAAGCCGTGCAAGACGCCCATCAGGGTGTTCAGGACGTGCGTGAGGAAGGCCTGCGCAGCGCCCAGTGAGGCTGCGTTATCGACCCATGCATTAGTAATTGATCAAAGGATGAACATTATGCGTAATCACTTGATGATCCCCACCCTGCTGGCCCTGAGCGTTGGTCTGAGCGCCTGCGCCACACAACCTAACGCCAACCTGGAATCCGCGAAGACCAACTTCTCCACGCTGCAGAGCAACCCGCAGTCGAGCAAGGTCGCCGCCCTCGAAACCAAGGACGCCCAGGATTCGTTGAACAAAGCCGAAGCGGCGTTCATGAACAAAGAAGACCAGAAGCAAGTCGATCAGTTGGCCTACCTGACCAACCAGCGCGTTGAAGTGGCCAAACAGACCATTGCCCTGCGCACGGCCGAAGGCACCTTGAAAGATGCTTCCGCCCAGCGTGCCCAGGCGCGCCTGGATGCTCGCGACGCGCAGATCAAAAAGCTGCAGGACAGCCTCAATGCCAAGAAGACCGATCGCGGCACGTTGGTAACCTTCGGTGATGTGCTGTTCGACTTCGACAAAGCCACGCTCAAGAGCAGTGCCTTGCCCAACGTCACCACGCTGGCGCGCTACCTTCAGGAGAACCCTGATCGCAAGGTGATCGTCGAGGGTTACACCGACAGCAAAGGCAGCTCCAGCTACAACCAGTCGCTGTCCGAGCGCCGTGCCGCCTCTGTGCGTGCGGCTCTGGTGCGTGCCGGGGTAGACCCTGCACGGGTAGTTGCCCAGGGCTATGGCAAGGAGTTCCCGGTGGCCGATAACGCGAGCAACTCGGGGCGCGCGCAGAACCGTCGGGTGGAAGTGACGATTTCCAATGACAACCAGCCAGTGGCGCCGCGTTCGGTGAGCCAGGCTTATTGAGGGTGTAGCGCCATCGCGGGGGGAAAACCCTTCCCCCCAACACATGGGAGGGGGGCTTTCCCCCAAGGCCGTTTCC